>CAZRPQ010000102.1:0-7263 GCA_964601725.1 uncultured Salinivenus sp.
GGAAGGTTGAAGGTGGGAAGGTTGAATGTGGGAAGATTGACTTGCGCGGGGGGAGGTCGGCTGGGAGTGTGGAGGGCAAGGCTTGCAGGGAGGCCAACGTCGTGCGCTGGAGGTCCTATCCGTTGTGCGCGGCTGGGGGGGCGGCGCGGCGTCCATGTCGAGTCGTTGGGGAGGGTGTCGAGGGGAGTCGTCACGGCCTCGCCGCTCTGCTCCAGGACGTGGACGTACTGCATGGTGGTGCGCAGCTGCTCGTGTCCCAGGAGCTTCTGGAGGGTGCGCACCCCGGATCAAGTCCGGGGCAGGCTGTGCCGCCGGCCAGCAGGTGCGTGGCGAAGGAGTGGCGCATCCGCGACGGCTGTTGGGATCCTTCTTCGCTTCGCTCAGGGCGAAGTCCGCTGCCGTCCGCGGGATGACCTCCGGCCCTACAGAAGATGCGCGATCAAGCGATTCGGGCCGGGGGGGAAGACCCCGGAAAGCCGTTGCACTTCGTCACGGGAGAGACCGTGGGGAGGCGTTTGACGCGTCGACGCGGCCACGTTGCGCTCCGACGCCAGGTGGTTCAGAACGGCGCGGATGTCGTCCGCCTCGAGACCGAAGGAAGGCTCTATCTGCACGGAAGCGGAGAACCGGAAGCATCTGAGGGCGACACGGCCGACGTGACCCTGTTCCGGGCCGACGAACACGGCACGCGCTTTCGTTCTACGGCCGGGGTGCACCTGGCCCGTGAAGGCCGAAAGGTGCTGACGACCGGCGATTCCGTCGTGCTCCCCGACGGCGGGGTCGTGCTCCCGTTCGGCGCGGACGCGGACCTCAGCCCCCTCGGAAGAGAGGTCGACAGTCTTCGAATCGGAGGGCCGCCTGCACAATCTATCGTCGGGCGCGGGACGAGGGCGTTCGGAGAGGTTTGGAAGCGCTTCCTAACTGGATGATGCGCTGCCAGTCGGACCGTATTCCCGCATCGCAGAGTTAAAAGCCCCATCGAGCAGAGCCTCGCGCCTTGCAATCGGAGACGGATCCAACCCGACTCTCTCCGCTTCGCCCCGAACCGTGCTTTTGATGCCCATGGACACCTACTCGCCCCCTGCAACCGAGTTTAGAGACCAAGGCACCCGTGCCGGGACGCAGCACGAGCGTGTCGAAACCCTCATCTTCAACGACCCCGCCGAGATGGCCCATCGGGTGGCGCTTCGCATCGCCACGTTGATCGAAGAGCGGCAGGCCGTCGGCAAAAATGCGGTGCTCGGGCTGCCCACCGGCTCTACCCCAATTGGGGTCTATCAGGAGCTCATCCGGATGCACCGGGAGGAAGACCTCGACTTCTCGAACGTGGTGACGTTCAACCTCGACGAGTACTATCCCATGAATCCGGAAAGCCTCCAGAGCTACCACCGGTTTATGGCGGAGAACCTGTTCGACCACGTGAACATCCCCGAGGAAAACATCCACATTCCGAGGGGCGACATCCCGCCGGACGCGGTGGAGCGCCACTGCGTGGAGTACGAGCACACCATCGAGAAGATGGGCGGCATCGACCTCATGCTGCTGGGCATCGGGCGGTCCGGCCACGTGGGGTTCAACGAGCCCGGGTCGAGTCGGCATTCCCGCACGCGCCTGGTCATTCTCGACGAGATCACGCGGAAGGACGCCGCGAGCGACTTTTTTGGCGAAGAGAACGTGCCGCAGGAGGCCATTACCATGGGGGTGGGGACCATTCTGGACTGCGACGAGATTGTCCTCATGGCGACGGGGGAGCACAAGGCCCCCATCGTCCGCGAGGCGGTGGAGGAGCCCCCGAGCCGGGAGGTGACGGCCAGCTACCTGCAGAAACACTCAGGGGCTACGTTCTACCTCGACCGGGCCGCGGCGGGAGAGCTCACGCGCGAGAAGACGCCCTGGCGCGTCCGGGAGGTGGACTGGGACGATCAGAAGGCCAAACGGGCCGTCATCTGGCTCTCGAAAACCCTGGACAAGCCCATTCCCCGGCTCGAGGCCGCCGACTACTACCAGAACCAGCTCCACAGCCTCGTCCACCGCCACGACCACGTGGACGACCTGGCCCGCGAGGTCTTTGAGGACCTGCGTCGGCGCATCAAGTACCAGGAACACCTGATCTCCGACGAGCGCGTCATCGTATTCAGCCCGCACCCCGACGACGACGTCATCTCGATGGGGGGCATGCTGGACAAGCTCGTCTCCAACGGAAACGACGTCAGCATCGCCTACATGACCAACGGCTCGGTGGCGGTGTTCGACGCCGACGTGCGCCGGTACCTCCGGTTCGTGGACCTGAGCAGCGGGGCGCTCGGCCTTGGCCCAGACGACGTGGAGGGATTCTATGATCGGCGCGAGGAGATTGAAACCTTCATCGCCGAAAAGGAGCCGGGCGAGGTGGACCTGCCCGAGGTGCAGACGCTCAAGGCCCACATCCGGTATGGCGAGGCCATCGCCGCCATCGAGGTGATGGGGCTCGACGAGGAGCACGCGGAATTTCTGGACATGCCGTTCTACAAGACCGGTCGCGTGCGCAAGGATCCGATCTCGGAGGCCGACGTCGAGGTCGTGCACGACCTTCTGACCGAGGTGGAGCCGACGCACATCTTCGTGGCGGGCGACCTGTCGGACCCCCACGGCACCCACCGCATGTGCTACAAGGCCATCAAGGAGGCGCTCCAGGCGTACAACCAGGACGACGCGACGACGCTGGCCGGCGACGGCACGACCGACGCGGACGAGACCCCCCCCGAGACGCGTCCGCAGCCGCTCGTGTGGCTCTACCGGGGGGCCTGGCAGGAGTGGCCCCTCCACGAGGCCGACGTGTTTGTCCCCCTCTCGAAGGCGGACCTCGATCGCAAGGTGGAGGCCATCTTCAAGCACGAGAGCCAGAAGGACCGGGCCATGTTTCCGGGCGCCTACGACGACCGTGAGTTCTGGGAGCGGGCCCGCGATCGCAATCGGGGCACGGCCGATGCGCTCAACGGATTGGGACTGCCCGAATTTTACGCCACCGAGGCGTTCGTCACGACGTACGACATGCCGTGAGCATCTTCCCCTGAGCGGAGGCGATCCCGGGCGATCGGATGTGAAACCCTTCGTCGAACGAGGGGGGCGCTGCCTCTGATCGTAGGACGGAGGCCGGGACCGCACGGGCGACTGGGAGCATGGGCACGAGAGGGTGCCCCAAATTTCTGCCCCTGTAGAACGGTGAGAACAGGCGACCGTCGCTAAGATGCGATTGCCCGGGCGTTCTCGCGGGGAAACCTTGTGCGCAGGCCTGAAACGAGCGCGCCTCAATCTGGAACCGCTTCCATTTCACGTGTGGGACCGCTTCCATCTTGCAGAACGGTTCGTCAATTCCGTGCTTCAAGTACAGCGCATCGATGCCTGTTGCGGGGGAGACGCGTTCGCGGGCGATACGGCCCACGTAGCACCGGCGACCTCCTCCACGGTCTTCCTTTTTCCTTTCTCGACGTTGGCGTTGCCTCCTGTGTCTACTAACCGATTTGTCGTTGGCCTCGATGCTGGGGCCTCCAATACGCTGCTTCTCGCAGAGTGTGAGGGCTGTGCGGAGCGGATCGATCGGCAGGGGGCTGCTGCCAATCCACAGCGGGCAGGGGTTGAGCACGCGGCCCGCACCCTGGCTACCCTGGTTGAAGACACCCTCCGGCCCCATCGGCCTATCGATCGCCTGTCGGTCTGCGCGGGAGTGGCCGGCGCCGGGCGTCCCGAAGAGCAGGAGGCGCTCGCCACGCATCTTCGCCGGGCCCTCGCAGACGACGCGGACGCGGTGCGCGTGGAGGTGGTGCACGATGCCTCTATCGCTCTGAACGCAGCCTTCGGGTCGGGAAGTGGCCTCGTGATCATTGCCGGCACGGGCTCCGTGGTCTTTGGGCGGGCCCGGGACGGCACGACGCGCCGCGTTGGGGGCTGGGGATACCTCCTGGGGGATGAGGGCAGTGGGTACGCCGTGGGACGGGCGGGCCTCCAGGCCGTCGCGGAGGCTTTCGATGGCGGGGCGGAGACGTCCCTTTGCGCCCGCCTCAATGAGCAGTGGGGCATCGATGGGCGCGAGGCCCTCATCCATCGGGTTTACCAGGACGATTTTTCCCTCCAAGCGGTAGCGCCGCTCGTGATTGGGGCGGCGGCGAACGGCGACTCGGTGGCCGCCGATATTCTCAGGTCGCAGGTCGCCGCGCTCATGCAACAGGTCGAATGGCTACTCGATGCGGAGAAACGGATTGCGCCCCGAATTGCCCTGCTCGGGGGGATGCTCCACAACGAGCACTACGCGCAGGTACTCCGCCACGCCCTCCGCGAACGGGTGCCGGACTGGTCCGTGGAGATTCTCCGGCACGAACCCGTCGTCGGTGCCCTGCGGCGCGCGCGCCACCTGGCCGAGTAGGGGGCCGCTGAGGGCGGGGGCAGACCGACGGCGGCGTGGAGACGCTGCTCCTCATTTGATGCGTCGCACCCCGATGTCCGATTCCTCCCCCCACGCCGATCCGGATCGACTGGCGGCGCACGTCCGCACGCTCGCCGAGGACCTCACCCCCCGCGACGCAGGCCATCCCGAGCGGCTGGCCCCGGTGGCCGACTACATCGAAGCACAACTCGCCCCCCATGCGGATCGGCGTAGCGATCAGCCCTACACGGTCGAGGGGACGACGGTGCGAAACGTGATCGCTCGCTTCGGGCCGGAGACGGGAGAACGAGTCGTGGTTGGCGCCCACTACGACACGGCCGGTCCCCATCCCGGCGCCGACGACAATGCCAGTGGGGTGGCGGGCCTCCTGGAGCTCGCGCGGCTGCTCGACGGGGCGGATCTGCCGTGCCCGATCGAGCTGGTGAGCTACCCGCTCGAGGAGCCGCCCTACTTCTACACCAACCAGATGGGCAGTGCCGTCCACGCCCGGGCGCTCCAGGAGCAGGACGCGGCGGTGCGGGCGATGCTGTCGCTGGAGATGATCGGCTACTTTGCCGACGAGCCGGGGAGCCAGTCCTTTCCGCTCTTTTTTCTGCGGCCGCTCTACCCGTCAGCGGGCACCTTCATCGCCGTGGTGGGGAAATGGGGGTGGGGACAGGTGGGCCTCGTACGGACGGTGCGCGACGGGATGCGGGACGCGACGCCGCTCCCGGTCCACTCCATCAACGCGCCCCGGTTCGTGCCCGGCATTGCCTTCTCCGACCACCTCAACTACTGGCACGCCGGCTACGACGCGGTGATGATCACGGACACGGCGTTCTACCGCAATCCGCACTACCACAGCCCCTCCGACACCCCCGACACGCTCGACTACCCGCGCATGGCGCAGGTCGTGGACGGGGTGCGCGGGGCAGTTGGGGCGCTGGGAAGACGGTGAGCGTGGGGCGTCCCGTCGGCGTCCCGTCGGAATGTCTTGACTTTCTCGCCACCGTTCCTCTCCATTGTGGACCCCTACGTTTGTTCTCTTGTCTCAGTCCTTCTTGCCCGTGTCCTCTCCTGGCTCTTCCCGGCGCGACTTCCTCAAGAAAATCGCAACTACCTCGGCGGCCGCCGGGCTCGTCCCCTCCCTTTTTACAGGCCGTGCGACGACGCTTGCGGCGCCCGATTCCCCAGCCTTTTCCGCGAACGATCAAATTCAGTTCGCCACGATCGGGACGGGCATCATCGGATTCGTCAATACCCGGGCTGCGCTTGACCTCCCCGGGACCGAGCTCGTGGCCGCGGCGGATTGCTACGACGCGCGTCTGACACATGTGAACGAGGTCTTCGGCGAAGATGTCAGCACGACTCGGGATTACCGTGAGGTCCTTTCCCGGTCCGACGTGGACGCCGTCATCATCGCTACGCCGGATCACTGGCACTCCGAAATTGCTCGGGACGCGATGGAGGCGGGCAAGGCCGTCTACTGCGAAAAGCCCATGGCCCACAGCCTGGAGGAGGGAGCCTCGATGGTCGAGGCCCAGGAGCGCACGGGCCAGCTTCTACAAGTGGGGAGCCAATACGTGAGCTCAATCGTCGTGGACAAGGTGCGGGAGCTCATCGAGGCGGGCGCGATTGGGAGGCTCAACATGGTCGAGGCTCGCTACAACAGGAACTCGTCACTGGGCGCCTGGCAGTATACCCTGCCTTCTGACGTGTCGTCCGACGACGTAGCCTGGGATCGCTTCCTCGGAGACGCGCCCTCCCGGGACTTTGATCCAGTGCGGTTCTTCCGCTGGCGCAACTACTGGGACTATGGCACTGGGCTCGCGGGCGATCTCTTCGTCCACCTCCTCACCATTACCCACTACGTCACCGGCTCGAAAGGCCCCACCGATATCTTTTCGACGGGCGGCCTGCGCCACTGGACCGACGGACGGGAGGTGCCCGACGTGCAGACCGCACTCTTCGAATATCCCGACACCGACGCCCATCCCTCCTTCACCCTCTCCCTTCAGTCCAACCTTGCGGACGGGAGTGGGGGCGGACGCGTCTTGCGATTTGTGGGCGACGAAGGGATGATTTCGCTGGAGGGCAGCCGCGTGGTGCTCTCGCAGGCCCAGCGCACTCCCCCGTCCATCGACCAGATGGTGGAGGGGTACAACTCCGTCCGTACCTATTCGGAGGCGGTTCAGAAACAGGTTCGGAAGCAGCTCCGAGAACAGCGGTCGTCGTCCTCCCCGTCGTCCCAGAAGATGACGGAAGACAGCGAGTTCCAGGCCCCTCAGGGCTATAGCAACCGGCGCGACCACTTTGCCACGTTCTTCTCGGCGATGCGCTCCGGCGACTCGGTCGTCGAAGACGCAGCCTTCGGCCACCGGGCGGCCGCGGCGGCGCTTCTCTGCAACCGAAGCTACCGAGACGGTCAAACGTACCAGTGGGACCCGGAGGAAATGACGATGTCCTCGTAGGCAAACCTGGCAGAGGGCGACGGCGAGACGTACTTCGATCCCTCCCGCCACTGCACGTACGCCGACCGCACCCGGCGGCGCGAGCCGGGCGATGAGACCCTGGGCCTTTCTCCCCACAACGATGACCCCTTTCAAGGTCTTGCGGAATTCTGATTGGTAACAGCGTACTTGGCCCTACGCCGGGGACGCGAGCGGCACCGACAGTGGTCGGTACGTATCCCGGCTACGTGTTCTTCGGTCCGCGACGGCCGTCGGGACGACCTGCGGTGCGTGCCGAACGCCTTCGGCACCGACGAATGGATAGCACTCTGAAAGCACTTGGTCACTGCGTTCCCAGCGCACTCTGAAAGCACTTGGTCACTGCGTTCCCAGCGCACTCTGAAAGCACTTGGT
>CAZRPQ010000103.1:0-7247 GCA_964601725.1 uncultured Salinivenus sp.
TGCACAAGATCCGCGAAGTCGCAGGCCATAGACAGTCCGCCAAACAGCTTCTCAAGGCATACGGCCTGCCCCGCATGTACTGGAACGGCATGCTGAAGGGACGAATGTCGGCGGCGGGGGCGATTTGCCGGGGCCCCGCGGCTACTCGTCTCGCTCGTTTGGGTCCTCCTCGAAGACGGGTTCGAACTCGCGGAGGGGCATGCCCTGTTCGGCGGGGCTGCGCTGCTCGGGGTCGCGGGCCAGCTCCAGTTCGTAGGCCACCCGGTCGCTGCGGTAGTAGCGGCGCTGGAAGTAGACGCGCTTGTCGCCCTCGGTGAGGGAGAGGCGCTCGATGAGGAGGAGGGCCTCTCCCTCGTCCACGCCCAGCGGCGTCGCCACCGTCGCGTCCGCGTTGGCGGCCGCGATTCGGTACTGGCCGCGCAGGACGGGAATGTCGTACTCGGTCTCTAGGATGTGGTAGATCGTCTCCTGCTCCAGGTCGTGCCCCTCCAGGAGCTGGGCGTAGAACATCGGCAGCCAGGTGCGATCGAAGGCGACCGGGGAGCCGTCGCCGAGGCGGGTGCGATCGAGGCGCATCACCTGTTCGTCCTCCGTGCCCAGGTGCACCGCCACCGTGGGCGGGGGCGTCTCCGGGGCCTGGTGCTCGACCACCGACGACGCCTCCAGCCCCGCCTGGGCCATGTCCTGCGCAAAGTCAGTCAGGCGCACCAGTCCCTGCGCGGCGCGGCGCTCCTTGACGAACGAGCCGAGCCCTTGTCGGCGGTAGATGTAGTCCTCACTCTCCAACGTTTGCAGCGCGCGGCGAACCGTCACCCGGCTCACGTCGAACCGGTCCCCGAGCTCATTCTCCGAGGGAAGTTTCTCGTCGACCTCGTACGCGCCCTGCTCAATTTGCTGGCGCAGCCAGTCGCTGATCTGTTCGTGGCGGGGGCGTCCGGATTCGAGCTCCATGGAATCGTCGTTGGTGGGGAAAGCAACGTGCTGCGTGCAGAGCGACAAGCTGTGTATCGTAGACGTTACAACAGGTAAAGACAAAGGGGAGGTTCCCTGCCTGGATCCTGAGATGTGCTCCACTCCGTGAATTGGTGGAGGCCCGGCAGTCGGGATGTGGACGTCCGAGCCAAGCTGGTTTGCTTTTACACCTGGCGCGTCCAAGTCCGAAAACACCACTCGAGGTCCGACGGCTCGACCTGGCCACAGGCCTGCCCGAACACCATAGGGAGACGGGCTCCCGCGCTCACACGGCAGAACCCCCCGAAGCCAGCCGAGTTTTGATTCCCGCTGGCTCCGGAACCGCACCACAGTCATCCGCCCCACCGATGGCCCCGCAATTTCCGGGACGTAGAATTTCTTCAATCGGGCAGAGCATACTGCGCGTAACACCGGGCGTCCTCGATCCCGGCGAAACTGTCGGTCAACGGAGCCTCAGGTGTGGGGGCCGAGTGGTGGTGGATTCGAGGAGCGGCTTCCCTGAATCCGAGCCGTCTGTTACTTATGATGTAATCGTTCTCCTCGCAACGTGACGACGGCTGTCATTCACGCTTCTCGTTTGTTTTGTTTGTTCTCCTTGTTCCGGTCGCCTGAACGGCACGGACGGCACCTCGTGAATCAGTAGGACCCCTTTGATGCTGGATGCGACGAATGGGACTCATCGGTTCGCCGCGTGGCTCTTTGATCGGCGATGGGCCGCTTTGGCCGGGGCTCTGCTTCTTACAGCCGTCGCCATCGTTCCGGCCCTCCAGGTGGGCGTGGACACCGCTGTCCAGCACTGGTTCACGAAAGGGGACCCGGCCCTTGAGGCGTATCGCGAGTTTCAGGCCACCTACGGCAACGACGAGGTGGTGCTGATTTGTCTCCAGAAGTCCGAGGGGCTGTTCACACCGGAAGGCCTTGCTCTTCTCCCCACCGCCACCGAGCGAGTGCGGGCGGTCGACGGGGTGGCGTCGGTCACGTCTCTCGCGACGCAGTCTCGCGTGCAGCGGTCCATCGCAGGCCCCCAGCTCGCGCCACTGATCCCGGAGGATTCGCTCTCCGCCGAACAGGCACAGGCCCTTCGCCAACGCATCCTCGGCGACTCGACCTATGCGCGGCTCGTGAACGGGGACGGCACCATGACCGCCGTCTACGCCCGCATGAAGCGCAATTCGGTCATTGACGGCCGGCGCGGTCCCATCATGGACTCGCTTCGTCAGGCCCTCGCCCCGCTCGATGCGTCGGTTCACCTCGCAGGGATCGGGGTCATCCTGAATGCCCTCAACGAAGCGGCCACGCAGGACTCGTTTCTCTTCATGCTGGCCTCCAGCCTGCTCATTTTCGTGCTGCTTTGGGCGTACTTTCGCCGACTCGGTCCGGTGCTGTTGACCCTCGGCGTGGTCGGCGTCGCGACGATCTGGCTGCTCGGCGCGTACGGACTGGCCGGGCGAGACATCAACATGGTGACGCTCGTGATGCCGACGCTCGTGCTCGTCGTGTGCACGGCCGACTGCGTGCATCTCCTGGTGTATGCGACCAGCTTTCCGGAGTCCCTCTCCCCGCGCATCCGGACCGTAAAAACCCTCGGCCACCTCGCCACGCCGTGTCTCGTCACGACCCTCACTACAGCGGCCGGGTTTGCCTCGCTGATGACCAGTTCGATGGCCATCATCCGCGACCTCGGCCTCTTCTGCGCACTGGGGATTTTGTTTGGACTCGTCGCGGCCTTCATTGGGTGTGCGGTGGCACTGCCCTACGACGCGGCACTGCCGGACCGGCCGACCGACGCGTGGCTGCAGCGGACCGTCGACGGCATTATCGGCCTCGGGATTCGCCGGTGGCGGCCGGTGCTCGTGGGAACGGCCGTGATCATCCTGTGGGCAGGGGTGGGGCTCGGTCGCATTACGGCGGACACCAATCCGATGGGATACCTCTTCCCGGATCATCCGGTCCGGCAGGACTCAAACCTCATTGAGCAATCGCTCGGCTCCTACGCCCCGCTCGAGTTCATTGTCCGTCCCGACCGAACGGGAGGGGGAACCCCGCCAACCGGAACGATCGATTCGTCGGCGGTCATAAAGCCGGAACTCCTGCGGGCCGTCGGGCGGTGGCAGAAACGGGCCGTGGCGACCGGAACCGTTCAGTGGCACCAGTCCCCAGTGGACGATCTAAAGCGCCTCCACGCCGCCTTGCCCGGCGGAGAGGCCACTGTGCCCACCAGCCTCAACCGCCTGCGGGGGCTCGTGCGGCTCGGCCGGGAGGAGTTGCCCTACCTGAAGGATCTGAGTGCTCATCCCAACCAGCTTCGGGTCACGTTCGGCATGCCGATCAAGACGGCCAACGGCGTTCGGCGGACCGTCGACTCGGTTCGTGCCGCGGCCTCCCTTCCGGACGACGTGACCGTCGAGCCCACGGGCTACCTGCCCCTCTACGTGCGCGTGATGACGCTGCTCACGGACTCGCTGGTGAGTTCGTTCGGGCTTGCGATGCTCGTCATTCTCACCATGATCGGCCTGCTGTTTCGTTCTGCGTGGGCGGTCCTTCTATCGATCCTTCCCAACGGCCTGCCCATTCTGCTGACGCTCGGCCTGATGGGCTGGCTGGCCATTCCGCTCGACGTGGCCACCATGACGATCGCTGCCATCGTGTTTGGCCTCGTGGTCGACGATACCATCCATCTCCTCCACCGCTACGCCACCGCCCGCGAAGACGCCCCGCCCGTGCCTGCCTTTCGCACAAGTGCCCGCGACGCCGGGCAGCGGATGGCGGTTACGACGACCGTGCTCGCAGGGGGCTTTCTGGTGCTGTGTCTTGCCGAGATCAAGTCCGTCGTGTGGCTCGGGCTGCTCTCCGCCGTGGCGATCGTGGTGGCCCTCGTGGCCGACCTGCTGGTGCTGCCGGCCCTGACGAGGGGATGGTACGGACCCCCTGACGACGACGCCTGACTGCGTTTGTCTCCTCCCCCCGGACGCGTTCGGGGGGGCGCTTCCTCGCCGACGACTTCCTCGCCGACGAGGTCCGCCCACTTCCAGTCGTAACCGGTCCCCGGGAAGGGGGCACGACCTGCAATGGGGGGAGGGGCCAATCCGAGACTCGGCGATCGGTCGGTTCGGCGGATTTGCCGCCGTGGTCGAGGCCGCTCCGCACACAGACGGAAATGGAAAACTTACAGGGGGCGTTGAATTTTCCACGGTGCCTCCGTGGGCACGGATTTCCCCGGCCGGTCCGAAGCCCCGGGCGAGTTCTCCGAGGGGCCCGGCGCGTTTTCCGTTGCCGTCGCGCGACTGTTGGACGGTCGCAGCGGTCAACCGACCCAATCGCATTCTGCCGCGCCATTCAGTGCAAGCAACGCAAGGGTCGCGACGACCGGGAGGACAAGGAGAAGATCGGCGGGCTCAGGCATGAGATTTCGTCTCGGCACTCTGCTCGAAAGCACGGGCTCTTGCCCCAAGGGTTGGCGCGAAAACCATTCCATCGTCGGTTTGCCTGGCGGTGCACGGGGCGGCTTGAAGACGGCGGGTCAGAGCGGACTCTGTCCCCTTGACAGACCGAACGAATCCGCTCCGAGCAGCGGCGTACCCACGGTGCTTCGTTCCATTTGTGTTAAGTTCTGTTATATAACTGTCGCCTGCGGCCTTGAACGAGCAGAAGACGTTAGATTAAAGGGCGTGCGTGCGTCTAAAAACAATGGTAATGGATGTTCTCGTTTTCCTCTCGAAGCCTTGCCCTGACAGACATTCAAGCCGTTCATGCCCACCCACGCGTGCTCCCCTGACCATCCTGCTAACGGCAACTCTGCCAACGGCAACTCTACCAACGGCGACTCTGCCAACCGCCTTTCGGTGGCGATCGTCGACGACCATCCCCCGATCCGCGAAGCCATCTGCCATGAGGTCGACCAGGCGATCGGGATGACTGTCGCCACCGAAGTGGGCGCCCCCGAGGAGGCCTTCCGGCTCATAAGAGAGTGCAGGCCCGACGTGGCCGTCGTTGATATTTGCTTCGGTGAGGACCAGGGCTTCGGGTTGATCGAAACCCTGCGGGCCGAGTGTCCCAGCATGGGCATTCTGGTGTTTTCGGTGTACGAGGAGACGGTCTATGCCGAGCGAGCCCTGCGGGCCGGAGCCACCGGATACTTGATGAAAGAAGCGTCGATGGAGGAACTCACGGTGGCCCTGCGACGGGTAGTGGAGGGAGAGGTGTATTTGAGTTCCGAGATGACCGCACGTGTTCTCCGGTCATCGGGAGAGGGACAGGTCGCGCTCAGCTTCCCAATCGACGAGCTCACGGGCCGAGAGCTTCAGGTCTTCCGGATGCTGGGGCAGGGGCTGGCCGTAGAGGCGATTGGCGATCGGCTCGACCTCAACCGAAAGACCGTCGAGACCTACCGGCGCCGGGTCAAAGAGAAGCTCGGATATGAGAGGGTCGACGATGTCGTGTCGCATGCGGCCCGGTGGGTTCAGGCAGACGGACACCAGACCCCGGCATAACCCGCCTTCTCTACTTCTTTCCTCAACCTACACGGGAGTTTCCCGCTTTATTGCTTCCGGGGGTTGACACCCTGGGGGGCGATTTCGCTACTTTTAGCGGTTGAATGATGTCTAAAGAAAAACCACCGGCTGCACTGAAGGAGGGCGTTTTCGGACGATTTCATCCCCGCTCAAGCGCCACAAGCCGGTCTTTGTCGCGCCGTACAGACCTGTATTCAGCAGAGCCATTGGCTCGTCCCCACGGGCGAACTTTTTCTATGTCTGCTTGGGGCGTCTCAGGGCATAGTCGCCCTCGCTCTTAACGATGCAGAGGTCATCGACGTCCTGCATGCATCGAAATTCCGCGGGCCTATTTCGCCCGGAATTCCGGCTCCACGCGGGGTGTGGGGCCACATCGTGGGCCGACTGAAACGAGGTCATGCCCCGGGTGCATGCGGCCCTATGTCCACGCAGGTGCTGTTTTCGGCAGCAGGACCACACTTGTAGGACACTACAGAAGAGCGGTCGCCTTTATCCTCATGCGGTGCGGTGGTTGATCCGCTTCCAGCGGGCCTTCTCTCAGCGGGCCTTCCAAACTGAACGTCGGCGTAGAATGCTGAAATACCTTCTCAACCTCCGCTCCAAACCCCCGCTCCAGAGAGGCGCGATCCGCGCCGGGATCTTTTTCCTGGTGCTTCTTCCTATCACTGCGCTGTTCAACTACCTTGTGGGAACGCCTGCTGCGTGGTCGGTCTGGACGTTTGTCGAAATCGGGGCCGCGTCGGTCCTCTATGCCCTGGTGGTGCATTATTTCTCAGACGGAAGCCAGTCCTCCGGTAGCCAGGACCAGTCTCCTCCCACCACGCGGTCGCCTCGGTAAAAGCCCAATCGAGAGGGGCCGGAGTTTTGGCGAACGGCGTCGGCCCTGCTCTGCTGACTCCCCCCTGCCATGCCGGAGCCCAAACTTTCTTCTTCCGTCACCCTCGAGGACCGCACCCTCTGGTCCGGGGAAATCGAGTTGCACGAGGACAAAATCGTGATCACCGGCTGGGCGTGGACGGGTCCGGTGGAAGAGACGGTTGCGCTCAGCACCGTCAGCAGGTTTTACAAGTGGACGACGTCCGCAGACTCGAAAAGGCCCAACTTCCGGCTGAGCGTTGATGGAGCCCCTTCGATAAGCGGCCAAATCAAAGGAGCGGAGCTGTGGGCCTCAGAGTTGGAGGACGACGAGAGGGTTGAGGTGAAACGACGACACTGACGCGCGGCTGTACCGGACTCCCAACAGAGCCTGCCCCCTGCCCGGCGTCGAGCGCGGATCGAAGGGAGGACGTACCCGTCTCCTGGAGGCATGGCGGGCGGGGTTCTCCGCGGCGGATGGCCTCCTGATCTCTGGGGACAATTACTTCGAGGACACCAACCCGGAGGATCGGCACAGCGCCCAAATCCTTATTATGTCAGCAGTGGTGACCGACAGGACCTCGCTCCCAAATGGTCGTTGCGTGCAGGGGGTGTTGCCATGCTTGTCGGGGTCGCCTGCTGCTGAGAAGACCATCCCCCGAAGAAGACCGAATATGCCCGCCTTCAGCGGCAAGCTCAAAACGCAAACCGTAGCCTATGGTCACAGGCCAATCCCGTGCCCCCCTTGGACGTGGAGAGATCGGAGCTCGGGGGAGCCGGAAAACGGCCGCGGTTGTTCGAACTTCGGGCGACAGCCCCAGGCCCAATGGTTCTTCGAGCTGCACAGTGGGCCGGAGCGGGACCCGCACGATCTGGACGGGGACAGGAGCAGGGTGGCGTGCGAAAGCC
>CAZRPQ010000104.1:0-7188 GCA_964601725.1 uncultured Salinivenus sp.
CCCGCCAGTCTTCCAAGAGATTCCTCGACTCCGCTTCGCACCCCGGGAGTACTCGTGCTGCAAGCAGCATGACCTTCGGCCCTCGCTCTCGCTCCCAGCGCTCCGCTCGGAATGACGATTTTTAAAGTTGTTTTGCTGATCTACTTAACGTTGCAACGTCTGTCATTCCAACCTCACCGAAGACAGGCAGGTCCTTCTGGCTGGACCGGCATTTTCGGCTGAAGTCCGTATCACGCGTCACGACTCACGCATTACTCCGGCGGCTCGTACTCGCGGGGGAGGAGGTTGGACATCCGAGTGGTGAAGGCAAAGTATCGATGGAGCGTCGCGCCGTACGGCTCAACGATTTTTCCGTCCGGGTCAATGTGGATTGGATGTTCGTTGAGCTCAATCTGGGAGGTCTGATGGTCGCGGGGAGCGCGTCGAGTGATGTCCGCCCACTCGAGATACGCCTCGCTTTCGGGCTCTCCCCGATAGATGATCTCCAGCCGGTCCCAGGCGTCGAGGAGAGTGGTGGAGTCGGGGGCGGGCTCCAGGATGCGGTCTCGGCTCGTCGGGAGGCGGTCTGCCCGGGACGTGCGCCGGAAGGCGTCGGCGCGGGGCAGCCGGTAGAGATCGAACTGCTCCTCCTCGAGGCGATCGTCGAGGAGGGCGCGGAGAAAATGACGAAGGGAGCCCCGGTACGCCTCCCGTCTGTTTTTTCGCCACCGGGCCGCCTCCGAGGAGTCCCGGGGCGTAAGGGGGGCGAACAGCGGCTCGCCGTCCCACCGCACCACCGGGCCGCTCTCTTCGAACTCCTTGAGGAAATAGGTGAGGCGGTAGCCGAGGGCGCGGTTTTCGATGATGACCGGCTTTTCGGCTCGCGCCTTGAACTTGCCCCACCACTTCTCCTCGAAGCGGAGCACCTCGGGATTGACGAACGTGCACTTCTCGGCGTACGCGGAGGCCCCGACAAAGAGCCGTTTGAACTGATCCAGGCGCTCGTACCACTCCTCGTCCCGCTCGGCCGACACGGTGACCGGCGGCGACTCCAGAACCTCCGGTTTCAGTCGGAGGGTGAGCACCTGGGTCCGGTCCGGGATTGGACGGAAGGTCACAGCTTTGTTCGCGTATCCGACCCTCGACATGTATAGCCGCTTCACTCCGGAGGGAACCTCGTCGAGGCGAAACCGCCCGGTCGAATCGGTGACGGTGCCGTTCATCGACTGAACAATGAACACGTGGGTCCCGGGGAGGGGAGCGTTCGTCTCAGCGTCGAGCACGCGGCCCCTCACGGTCCCGGCTTGGGACGGCTGGGCCTCGGCGCAGGGGGCAACCGCGCCCAGAATCGCAGCGAGAAGGACGACGCGCACAGACATCTCAGCCCCGAGCATACTTCGCTGTTCTTTGATCTGTCACTTGATACGCTGGGGGTGAAACGGATGTTTGCGAAACGGAGAGGCTGTAGATTGAGCGGGGGCGAACGGAGACTCACCTCGCCGCCTGAATGGCCTCGACCGTGCTCGGATCTTCGAGGCTCGACGTGTCCCCGAGCTCCTCACCGAGATAGGCCGCCCGGATGACCCGGCGCATGACCTTGGCGTTGCGCGTCTTGGGCAGCGCGTCGGCGAAGAGGATCTCGCGGGGCTTTAGGGGCTTGCCCATCTCGTCGACCACCACCTGCATGAGCTCGTCGCGGAGAGCGTCGCTCGCGTCGACCTCTGGTTCCAGCACCGTGAAGGCAACGATTTCGGAGCCCTTCACGTCGTGGGGCACGCCGATGGCTGCGCTCTCGGCCACGGCCTCGTGCGCGTTCAGGAGCGCCTCGATTTCGGCGGGGCCCAGGCGCTTGCCGGCCACGTTGATGGTATCGTCCGAGCGGCCCAGGATGTACCAGAGCCCGTCCTCGTCGATGGCCGCAAAGTCGCCGTGCACCCACACGTCGTCGAAGCGGTTCCAGTAGGCCTCGTGGTAGCGGTCGTCCTCGCCCCAGAAGCCGCGCGTCATGCCGATCCAGGGGGCACGGAGGACGAGCTCGCCGACCTCGCCCCGCACCGGCTGGCCCTCGGCGTCCACCACGTCGGCGTCCATGCCGGGGACGGGGCCGGAGAAGGCGGCGGGCTTGAGGGGCTCCAGGAAGTTGCCGCAGAGGATGCCCCCAGAGATTTCCGTACCGCCGGAGTAGTTGAGGATGGGCTTCTCGCCGTCGAGAACCGTCTCGAAGCACCATTGCCAGGACTCCGGATCCCAGGGGCTTCCGGTGGAGCCGATGGCCCTCAGGCTCGACCGGTCGGCCGCCGCCACGGGCTCGTTCCCGTGCGTCTTGAGGGCGCGGATGAGGGTGGGCGAGACACCGAGGTGGGTCACGTCGTGGTCGTCCACCATGCGCCAGAGGCGCCCAGGATCCGGGTGGTCGGGAGCGCCGTCGTAGAGCACCATGGTGGCCCCCACCGTGAGCGTCCCGAAGACCAGCCATGGCCCCATCATCCATCCCATATCGCTCATCCAGTACATCGTCTCTCCGGGCTTCAGGTCCATGGAATGATACATGTCCTGTGCCCCCTTGAGGGGGAAGCCGCAGTGGGTGTGCACCGTGCCCTTCGGCGGCCCAGTGGTGCCGCTCGTATAAATGATCATGACCACGTCCTCCGCGTCCGTCCGCGCCGTGCGGGCCTCCGTGTCGTGCCCCGCCAGGATGTCGCTCCAGAAGTGATCGCGTCCGTCCGTCATCGGCGTGTCGTCGCGCTTCAGGTGGCGATGCACGAGGACGTGCTCGACCGTGGGACACTGCTCCACGGCTTTGTCGGCGGTCTCTTTCATCTCGATGGGAGTGCCCCGCCGCGCGAAGCCGTCGGCCGTGATGAGGGCAGAGGCCTCGGCGCCGTTCAGGCGAGTGACGATGGCCCCGACGCCGTACCCACTGAACAGGGGAAGCAGAACCCCGCCAATCTTGACGATTGCCAGGAAGGCGACGACGATCTCGGGCGTCATCGGCATGTAGAGCCCGATTCGGTCTCCCTTGCCGAGGCCCAGGTCCCGCAGCGCATTCGCGCAGCGACAGACGCGGGCGTGGAGCTCCCCGTAGGTGAGGGTCTCGGTCGATCCGTCTTCACCCTCCCAGCGGAGGGCTGTTCGGTCCTCGACAGGGGTGCCCTGCCACTTGTCGAGCAGGTTATGCACAATATTCATCTTTCCGCCCACACACCATCTGGGCCGCTGGATTCCCTCGGAGAGATCGACGATCTGCTCGTAGTCGCGGTAAAACTCGACGTCCAAGTCATTGAGCACGGCCTCCCAGAACCATGCGACATCCGACGTGGAGCGCTCTTGCAGAGCGTCGAGGTCGGACAGACCGTGCCGATCCATGAATTGTCGCAGGTTCGAGGCCGAAACGACGTCCGGATCCGGTTCCCAGACGACCTCTTGGCCAAAAGGGAAGGAATCGGGGGAGGTTTGCGTTGGTTGAGCCATGGGTGGGGAAGAGGGCCGTAAGCGTCTTGGTGAAACGAGTGACTAGGTTCGACAGACCGAAGAGTGCTTTACAGAATAATCCACACGCCTGAATAGAAGCAACCCACGTCCGCGGATCTATCTCTCAAACGTCCGTGTAACGTACGTTCTGTATGTGGAAGAATCCCTCCGGAAGAGAATCCCCGGGACACAATCTCTGCCTGTGGATGTATGAGTAGCCGCTTATCGTCAGTAGCCAACTTCCGGGCCTCTCGGATGGCGAGTCCGATCGGGCGATACACAATGATCGTTCCCAACCAATTCAGTTAACGTGGCTGACCAAAATCCTCAGAACAATAGTCAAAATGGATCCGGACTGCCGAACGGGTCTTCCTCCGGCAGTGGCCGAGGGCGTCTCATCATTTGGGTGATAGCGGGGACGCTTCTCGCCCTATGGGCCTACAGCTACTGGGGGATGGGCCCGGGCGGGGGCAAAAGCATCAGTTACAGTGAGTTCCGCACACAGCTGCAACAGGATAACGTTGAGCGTGTGGAGGTGAAGGGGAATACCCTCAACGGCAAGCTGAAGTCCGAAGCGACTCGGACGAAACAGGGAAATACCACGAAGTACCAAAACTTCGTCACCTACCTTCCCTCCTTCGGCGACGAGAAGCTGATGAACATGATGGAGTCCCGGAATGTGGAAGTGGTGACCAAGCCCAAGAGCGAGTTTCCGTGGGGATTGGTGATCATGGGATTGCTCCCTGTGCTTCTGCTCTTCGGGGTGGGCTACATCTTCCTTCGCCGCATGCAGTCACAGGGACAAGGGCTTTTCTCCGTACGTCAAAGCAAGGCCGAGCTCTACGACAAAGATGAAGAGGACACGACCTTCGACGACGTGGCCGGGGCCGATAGTGCGAAAGAGGAGTTGCACGAGATCATCAAGTTCCTGAAGAATCCCGATCGCTTCGAGGGACTAGGCGGCAAGGTGCCGAAGGGCGTCCTGCTGGTTGGCCCGCCCGGAACCGGAAAGACATTGCTTGCCCGGGCCGTGGCTGGGGAGGCGGACGTGCCCTTCTTCAGCGTGTCGGGGTCCGACTTCATGGAGATGTTCGTCGGGGTCGGGGCCTCTCGGGTCCGCGACATGTTCAGCGAGGCGAAGGAGACCTCTCCCGCCATCATCTTCATCGACGAGCTCGATTCCATCGGCCGGAAGCGCGGAGCCGGCCTCGGAGGGGGCAATGACGAGCGAGAGCAGACCCTGAACCAGCTTCTCTCCGAGTTGGACGGCTTCGAAGAGAACGAGGGCGTGATCGTTATGGCGGCGACCAATCGGCCCGACATCCTTGATTCGGCCCTCACACGCCCCGGGCGCTTCGACCGTCAGATCACCGTCGGCCTGCCGACGAAGCAGTCCCGGTACGAAATCCTGAAGATTCACGCTCGAGATAAGCCCCTCAGCGACGACGTGGATCTTGAAGAGATTGCCCGGAGCACACCTGGATTTAGTGGTGCCGACCTCGAAAACCTTCTCAACGAGTCGGCACTTCTAGCAGGGCGATACGGGCACGAGGTTATCAAGGCCAGCGACATCGAGGAAGCGCGGGACAAGGTCATGATGGGGCTGAAGAGAGACGGTCTCGTTCTAGACGACGAGGAAAAGAAGCTACTGGCGTACCACGAGGCAGGTCATGCCGTCGTGGCGGCCGCGCTTCCGAACGCCGATCCCGTCCACAAGGTCACGATCGTACCTCGGGGCCAGGCGATGGGCGTCACGCAGCAGTTGCCGGAGAAGGACAAGTATCTCTACCGGCTTGACTATCTGCTCGACCGGCTGGCCGTCATCATGGGTGGGCGCGCGGCCGAAGACATCATCTTCGACACCGCCACCAGTGGGGCGGAGAACGACCTCAAGCAGGTGCGCAAGATGGCCCGCAAGATGGTGCTCGACTGGGGCATGGGCGAGCGGTTCAAGCACATTTCGCTCGGCGAGGACCAGGGCAATGTGTTCCTTGGGGAGGAATTGGCGAAGGGTCGTGAGTACAGCGACGAGACGGCCCGAGAGGTGGACGAAGAGATTCGTCGCATCACGGAGAATGCCTTCCAGCGAGCCGTCAATACCCTGGAGGAGCACCGGGACGCATTCGACGATTTGGCCGACTTGCTCATCGAGCGGGAAGAGGTGCCCGGAAAGGATGTCCTTGGCCTCGTCGATGGGAAGGCCGAAGAGTTGGATCAGCTTCCCGCGACCAACGGAGAGATGGCCCCTGAGGGAGACGGTGCATCGGAGGAAGTCGATCCTGGCGGGACCGAGATCCTGGAAGAAGACAGTACCTCCTCAAGTGAGGACCCGTCTTCTGACTCCGGAAAGACTTCCCGATGAGAAGTCACACGGAGTCCTCTCCGGAACGGGTGCGCTCTTCGGACCGCACATCGGAGCGCTCCCTGCCAGATCTCTTCCACGCTTGACCTTTACGTCCACCAGCCCCTGTTGTCCCATGTCCAAGGTTGAACGATCTCGTCCTTCAGACGACGCGCTCCGCGAGGAGCTCACCAAAGAGCAGTACCAGGTTACCCAGGAAGGTGGAACGGAGCGCGCCTTCAGCGGCGAATACTGGGACCACAAGGCGGATGGGACCTACTGCTGTGTGGTCTGTGACACGCTGCTCTTCGACTCGGACACCAAGTTCGAGTCCGGCACGGGGTGGCCGAGTTTCTACGACGTGATCGAGGACGGAAACGTCGAACTCGAGGCCGACCACAGCCTCGGCATGCGCCGCACCGAGGTCGTGTGTGGGGAGTGTGGGGCTCACCTCGGGCACGTATTCGACGACGGACCTGAGCCCACGGGGAAGCGCTACTGCATCAACTCTGCGGCCCTTGATTTTGAGGATCAGAACGGAGCGGGGAGCGACTAACCTCCCCTTCGCCGAGACCGTCGTTTCCTCCGACGTCCGTTCGCCAGCCACATCGGCATCGGCCCACATTCCGAACAGACGTGTCCTCAGGGATATCCGGTGGCAGAGGGAGGAAGGTTGGGAACCAGATCGATGGCCCCGAACGTCTCTACGCCCATCCAGAGAACGAAAACGAGGTACAGGGCAATGAGCCCCCACGCCTCGCTGTTCGTCAGGACCATCTCGGAGCGCATGAACAGGAGGACGACGAGCGTCGCCAAAGCGAGCACGCCCATCATGGGCGCCCCAACAGAGTAGTTGATGGCCACCGTTCCGGCCGCGAGCACCCCAGCGGGGATGCAGACGAGCAGGTCGAAGATGTTGCTCCCGAGCACATTGGCGATGCTGGTAACGGCATTCCCCGACCGAGAAGCCCGAATGCTCACGAAGGCGTCCGGCACCGAGGTGCCGGCGGCGACGACCGTAATCCCCCACAAAAAACTCGGGGTCTCGAACACGGTGCCGAACCTGATCGCTGATTGGACGAGGCCCTCGACCCCGACGAGGATGACCCCGAGGGAGCCGAGGAGAATGCCTCCTTGTCTGCGAAGATCAATCTCGGCCGGAACCGCATCGGGGGTGTGATCTACCGCATCCTGGTACTGAAGGTAGACATACACGATGTACAGGGCCAGAGGGAGCAGCGACAAGCCACGAGTGACCTCCCCGTGCTGTGGGCCGAAGGGGCTCCCGACGGGGTTGTAGATGACAGCGAACGAAAACACCAGCAGGAGCACCACGATCGCCACGAGGTAGAACTGCGTCTCTTTGTAAATGAGGTCGCGGGTGGAGTCCAGGGTCC
>CAZRPQ010000105.1:0-7167 GCA_964601725.1 uncultured Salinivenus sp.
TCGAGCGCGTCCTGGAGGTGCTGGCGGTGGCGCTGGTTCATGACGACGGGCGAGGACTCAGCCCGGCTCAGGTGCTCGGCCACCGTGTCGGTGAGGCGGTCGAGCAGGGGTTCGAGTTCGTCGGCGTCCTCGCGCGCCTCGAGCGCCGAGAGCTTGAGCGCCGAGAGGCCGTCGAGGGTGGCCACGGGCAGGTCGGGCGCCTCGTCGGCCTTGTTGCCGATGAGGAAGGGCTGGACGGCGGAGCCGTCGTTGGCGAGATCGTGGAGAAAGTCGATTTCTTCGGAGTCGAGGCCCACCGTGAGGTCGTAGAGGTAGAGGAGCACGTCGGCCTCCTCGATCGACTCGGTGGCCCGGCGCACCCCCTCCGCCTCAATCTCGTCGGCCGTCTCGCGCAGACCGGCGGTGTCGACGAAGCGAAAGAGCACGCCCTCGATCTCGGCCTCGGCCTCGATCTCGTCGCGCGTGGTGCCGGGCGTCTCGCTGACGATGGCCCGGTCGTGGCCCACCAGCGCGTTGAGCAGGGTCGACTTGCCCGCGTTGGGCCGCCCGCCGATCACGACGCGCACCCCGTCTTTTAGCTTCTCGCCGGTGGGATAGGTGTCGAGGAGGTCCTGCAGGATGTCTTCCGTCTCGTCGAGCAGATTTTCCAGGCGCTCCCGATCGGCGAACTCGACGTCCTCGTCGGAGAAGTCAATCTCCAGCTCCACGAGCGAGCACAGGTTGAGCAGCTCCTCGCGCAGGTCCCCCAGGAGGTCGGAGTAGCGGCCCTTCAGGTGCGTGAGGGAGGCGCGGTGGGCCTTCGTGGAGGAGGCGTGGATGAGATCCGCCACGGCCTCGGCCTGCGCCAGGTCCATCTTGCCGTTCAGGAAGGCGCGCTCGGTAAACTCGCCGGGCTCGGCCATGCGGGCGCCGTGGTCGAGGAGGCTCTGCAGCACCATCTTGGGCGCCAGGTCGCCCCCGTGACACGACACCTCCACCACATTTTCGCCGGTGGCCGAATTGGGCGCGCGAAAGACCGTGACGACGACCTGATCGATGTCTTCTCCCTCCGCCCCCACGAGAAAGCCGACGTGGGCGGTGTGGCTTTCGACCTCTGTCAGCTCTTCGCCCCGGAAGCAGCGGTCCACCACCTCGATCGCCTCGGGGCCGGAGGTGCGCACCACCGCCAATGCCGCCCGTCCCCGTGCCGTCGCAATGGCCGCAATCGTATCACTCTGGTTCATCGCTGAAGATTTGGTTTGAGCCTACCATCGCCAAAATGTTCGACGCGGAAGGCGTCGGGATCGTTCAACAGCGCGAACATCTCGTCGGTCTCCTCGCCGTCGAGCCCCAGGGTTCAACAATACGATGCCGACGGTGTCGCCCGGCGCTACGCTGAGCGCCGAGCGGAAAACAGCTGTCCATTGACGGCGCGCGGGTCGTCGGCGTACTTCTCGGTACTGAGGCGACGGAGAAACGCGCGAGGCGTCATCCTTGACGGGGGAGCGGTGAAAGAAGCGGAACAGAAGTCGGTGGCGATGCCTCCTCACCGGGCGACGGTGAGCGTGCGGGTTTGTGCGTCGCCGCTGACCTGGAGGCGCAGAACGCAGACGCCGCTGGCAAGCCCCCGCACGTCCAGCGATTGCTTGTGCCGCCCCGCATCGGCGGGCGCCTCCACCGAGCGCACCCGGCGGCCCATTACGTCGTAGAGCTCGAGACGCGCCGCTTCGCCGCTGGCGGACTCGGGCACCGCGTAGCGGACTGTCGCCCGGCGCCGCGCCCGATTCGGCGCCGTGCCCAGGAGGTGGAGGCGTGCCGGTCGTCGGCGGGCCCCCGTGATCGTCTCGCTGTAGTAGGTGCGTCCGTCGGTGTGGACCTGCTTCAGGCGGTAGAGCAGGGTGTCCGCCGCGGAGGGGAAATCCGCGTCCGCGAAGCGATAGGGCTGTGCTTCGGAGGTCGTCCCCGCTCCCTCGACGCGGCCCCCGTTCAGCGGAACTGGAGAAAGGGGCACGCCGTCACGCGTGCTTCGTGAAGCTCATTTCAGGACCCCGGAAGGCCCCCAGCATTCGGGTTCAAGACGGGGACGATTCGCCCGAGGGAACTTCTCCTAGGCCGCCAGGCCTTCTCTCCGGTACTGGGACGGGGAGGTCCCAAATTCCTCCCGAAACGACCGCGAGAAGTAGGACTGGCTGTTGAACCCGACTGCGTAGGCCACCTCCCCAATCGTCGCGTCTTCCCGCTCCCGAAGCAACTGCATCCCCGCCTCCAACCGCCGGCGGCGAATGAGTTGCACCGGCGTCCGGTCGTAGATCTCTTTCATCCGACGCCGCAACTGAGAGGCGCTCAGGGCCGTCGCTGAGGCCAGCTCCGACACCCCAAACTCCGGTTCGGGGAGGTGCTCCGCAATGGTCTCCTCGATCTGCTCTTTCAGCGAATTGGACTCGGCGGTCGGGGGCAGGGCTGCTTCCGCCTTCTCCACCCCGTCGACCCCGAGGTCCAGCCCGTCCGCTGGCGTCCCTTGTCCTGCTCCGTTGCCGCCCTTCGCTCGGAACGACTCCTGGAGGGTCCGCCGCGTGGCAATCAGGCTTTCGACCCGCGCAATCAACTCTTCGGGCTCGAAGGGCTTGGTCAGGTACGCGTCGGCGCCCGTGTCAAACCCCTCCACCTTGTCCTCAAGGGCGGCCCGCGCCGTGAGAAACACCACCGGCACGTGGTCGATGTCGGGGTCCTCCTTAATTTTCGTGCACAGCTCGAACCCGTCCACCTCCGGCATCATCACGTCGGTGATGACCAGGTCCGGCAGCAGAGCGCGGGCCAGGGTGTACCCTTCGGCCCCGTTGTGGGCCTCTTCGACCCGGTACTCCGGTTCCAGGTGCGCCCGCACGAGGGTGCAAATCACGGAGTTGTCGTCGATCACGAGAATCGTCGTCCGGTCCTCTCCCTCGGAGTCCCGTTCTGTGTCGTCCCCCTCGCCGGGCGTGGCCTCCCTGTCGGGGAGGGCTTCCTCACCGGGAAGGGGGGTCTTGCTCTTCGGGTCGCGGAAGCGGGCGGCCGTGGTCCCACTCCCGACCGATCCGTCCGCGGGGGACTCGTTCGACAGGGCGGTCCGGGACAGTGCCAGGACACTGCCCCCTTCCTCGTCGTCTAGAAATTGGGCCCTCGTCTCGTCGTCCGTCCGCGGAGTCGTCTCCCCGCCTCCCGTCCCCTCGGGGGCCGCAGGCTGGCGGGGAAGCCGAACGACAAACCGACCCGTCTCCCCACCCGAACGGTCGGCGTGGAGGTGCCCGCCGTGCAGGTCGGCCAGCTTATCAACGAGCCGAAGCCCGACGCTCGCGCTGACACTCCCGGGCTCTTGGGGGGGCTCCCATTCAGAGGCGCCACCGAACGAATTGCCGCTCAGTCCGGAGAGAATCTCCGCTCCGGTGTGCTCGACGAGAAGCTCGACGGCGGCGGTCGGCGCACCGGCCTTGGCGGTGTTCTCACCCTCTTCTCGGGACGGGGCGGGGCGCACCACTACCCGAACCGACTGGTCCTCCCCGGCGGCCCGAAAGGCACTGGACAGCAAATTGGCAAGGATCGTCTCCATCTTCGACGCATCAAACCAGACCGTCGGATCGTCGAGGGTCGACTCGAATTCGAGGGTCACCCCCCGGCGCTCGGCAAAATCTTCGAAGGTGCGCAGGCTCCGAGCGACAAACGCCGGGAGATCGTCCTCCGTGGGCCTGAGGACCATTCCCCCCGTCTCCAGCTCTGCCAAGTCCGAGAGCTGGCGCACGAGCCACAGAAGGCGGATCCCGTTCCGCTTGGCGAGGCGAAGCTGGGTTTTCGCCTCCTCGCTGAGGGGGCCGTATTGCTCCCCCAGCAAGGTGTCGATGGGGCCGAGCGTCAGAGTAAGGGGCCGTCGGAATGCGGGAGTGACTTCTTTGAGGAACTGAGACTTGGCCGCACTCATCTCTTCAAGCTTCTCGGCCCGATCGGTGGCTGCGTCGAGGGCCTCCTCCGCCTCCTGTTTCTCGGCCCGCAACACGTCGGTGCGAGCCGCCGCCTGCTGCTGCTGACGGGCGCGGATCCAGTACAGTCCCCCCATTGCCCCCATCCCGGCGCCGACCAGGAGCACGGGCCTCCACCACGTCCCGTCCGGTGCCACGGCGGCGACGACCACGCCGAGCACGAGGAAGACCGTGGTGACGAGCGCGCCCTGAGCCCTCGGCGCACGTCCGTCCCCGGATTGATCGTCCCGCAACGGGTCGTTCTCGACGGCGGATTTCATGAGGTGTGAAAACAGTTTAGGGGTTGAAAATTCGTTCGCGGACGCTTCCCGCCTCCGTCCGGCGGCGAACAGCGAGAAGAGCCGGCGCTTACATCCAGTCGGGACGGCGCCGAGAGGAATGGCCCAGCGAGGCGGTCCAGACCAAAAACGGTTTGTATTGGTTGAGTGAGCAAGGGAAACGAAGAGAAAAACTCATGCCAACGCCGCCCCAGACGCCAGAACGCGCGCTCCGCCTCGGTCTACGCCGACTCGGGGTCCCATCGGGGGACTGCTATCCAAGCGTTTGGAGCAACCGTTACGTAGAAACGAAACCCTTTTCTCGGGGACCCCTCTTCGCGGAGCGGTCCGCTCCTGCCCAGTCGAGTGGGTCCCCCTCCCGCTCGCTGAGCCTCGCGACGGCCGGAGAGAGTCGGGGCGCATCCGGTT
The DNA here is from genome assembly GCA_964601725.1 of uncultured Salinivenus sp. Classification (GTDB taxonomy): domain Bacteria; phylum Bacteroidota; class Rhodothermia; order Rhodothermales; family Salinibacteraceae; genus Salinibacter. Next base: position 4,676 of record CAZRPQ010000105.1, read on the forward strand.
TCGCCGGCCGTCGGCAATGGGGGCAACCCTGAAGCTGTGCGCTGCCGTCGCCCCCGACTTCCCCCGATTCTACCGAACGCTCTCCCCGGTTCGCTCCGGCGATTGTACCAGAGAGGCCGCCTCCCGCCCCTGAACCGGGGGGCCACTGGGGGGTCACCGGATTTTCACGCCATGCGCTTGGGAAGCCCGTTCCGGATTGCGACCCTTGTAGAGGTGATTCACGGCCTGCATGGGGAAAGGCCCCTCCACAAACGAACGGGCCGTCGCTCAAAAAGGGGCCTTTGTGCCCGTTCCCATTTGTCCATCCCCCCTCAGTTGCTTCCCTCATCATGTCTCTCGACGGAATGACGTCCCGCGACAAGCTCGAATCGATTGCCATCAATCTCTGGTGGAGCTGGGACCCGGAGGCGCGGTCGCTCTTTCGGCGCCTCAACCCCGAGGTGTACCAGGCCTCGGACAACAACCCGCAGGCCGCCCTCGCAACGGCCAAGGAGGACGTGCTCGGCGATCCGACTTTCCAGGACGAGATCAACGCCGTATACGCCCGCTATCGGGACTACATGGAGCGGGATCCGCAGGTGGAGGACGCCCCCGAGACGGCCTACTTCTGCATGGAGTACGGCCTTCACGAGAGCCTGTCGCTCTACTCCGGGGGGCTCGGCGTGCTCGCCGGCGACCATGCCAAGGCAGCGTCCGACCTCGGGCTTCCCCTCACCGGCATCGGCCTCTTTTTGCGCGAAGGGTACTTCGAGCAGTCCTTCGACGCGGACGGCTGGCAGGAATCCACGTACCCGGTCCTCGACCCGGCCAAGCATCCCCTCTCGCTCGTGACGGGACGGGGCGGCAGCGATCCGGTGACCGTTACGGTCCCCGTCGCCACGCACAGGATTGAGGTGCGGGCCTGGAAACTCGCCCTCGGCCACACGGATCTGTACCTGCTCGACACTGACTTCGACGCAAACCCAGAGGAGTACCGCCCCCTCACGCGGCGTCTCTACCAAGGGGGCGACCACGAGCGCATCCGTCAGGAGCTCGTCCTCGGCATCGGGGGCCTTCGCATGCTTCGGGCCCTGGACGTGGAGCCGGACGTGTACCACGCCAACGAGGGCCACTGCGCCTTCCTGATGCTGGAGCTGCTGCGCGAGCGGCTGGAGGCGGGGGACGATCTCGAGTCGGCCGAGGACTGGGTGCGCGACCGGAGTGTCTTTACCACACACACGCCGGTCATGGCCGGTCACGACCACTTCGACCCCGACCTCTTCACGGAGGCGATGGCGGGCTTCCGAGACCAAATTCATCTCAGCAACCACGACCTACTCACCTACGGCCGGGTCCACCCGGACGACCACGAGGAGACCTTTACGATGACCGTGCTCGGCCTCAAGCTGTCGCGGGCAGCCAACGGGGTGTCGAAGCTCAACGGCTACGTGGCCCGGCAGCAGTGGGAGGATCTCTATCCCGACCGCTCGCTCGACGAGGTGCCGATCGACTCAATCACCAATGGCGTCCACCTGCCCACCTGGACGGCCGGCCCGACCCGCGACTTTCTGGCCGACCATATCGATGCCGACCTCACCCAGCGTCAGGACCCGGACGACTGGGCCGACCTGGCGACCCTGAGCGACGAGACGCTCTGGAACTACCGGCGCTCACTCCGCGAGCGCCTACTCGACTACGTGACGGCGAAGGTGCAGGAGCAGAGCCTGCCGATGCACCCCGCCCTCGATCCCGAGGCCCTCACCATCGGCTTCGCGCGCCGCTTTGCCACCTACAAGCGTGCCCCGCTCATTTTTCGGGACCTGGAGCGCGCCCGCGCCCTCTTTACCGATCCGGACCGCCCCCTCCAACTCCTCTACGCGGGCAAGGCCCACCCGGCCGACGACGCGGGCAAGCGCTTCATCCAGCGCATCTACGAGATTAGCCAGATGGACGGCTTCGAGGGGAAGGTGATCTTCCTGGAGGGCTACGACATGGAGATCGGACGCATGCTCGTCTCCGGCTGCGACGTGTGGCTCAACAACCCGCGTCGCCCCCTGGAAGCCTCCGGCACGAGCGGGCAGAAGGTGGCCGCCCACGGCGGGCTCAACCTGAGCGTGCTCGACGGCTGGTGGCCCGAGGGCTACAACGGGGACAACGGCTGGGCCATTGGCCCAGAGCCGACCGGCGACTACGGCACGGCCGACCCCGAGGCGCAGGACGAACAGGACGCCGCCGCCCTCTACCACCAGCTTGAGGAGGAAGTCCTTCCCACCTTCTACGACCGGGACGACGACGGGCTGCCTACCGAGTGGATCTCGAGGATGCGGGAGGCCATGACGGGCCTGCCTCCCTCCTTCAGCGCCAAGCGCATGGTGCTCGACTACGTGGAGGAGATGTACCGAAACGGCGGATGAGCACGGAGGCCCCCAGCACACTGCGCCGCCGGACGACGCTGTAACCGCGACGCTCACCCGACCCGGGTGGGAGAACGTTCGGGAACATCAAGCCTGGGA
>CAZRPQ010000106.1:0-7144 GCA_964601725.1 uncultured Salinivenus sp.
TTGACACCGTCGCCGAGGTGGCCGAGGACCTCGACAAGAATCCGGTGGCGGTGGAAGACTACCCCGGCTTCGTCTCGAACCGTGTCCTCATGCCGATGATCAACGAAGCGATTTTCTGCGTGATGGAGGGGGTGGCCGAGCCCGAGGACATCGACACGGTGATGGAGATGGGCATGAACCACCCGATGGGGCCGCTCACCCTGGCGGACTTTATCGGCCTGGACGTGTGCCTGCACATCCTCGAGGTCCTGCACGACGAGCTGGGCGACGACAAGTACCGCCCGTGCCCGCTCCTCCGCCGCAAAGTAACGGCTGGCCAGCTCGGGCGGAAGACGGGAGAGGGGTTCTTTGAGTACGACTGATTTCAACGTCGCTTACGCTCCGTTGATGTAGGGTGTGCGGAAGTGTGGATGGCTGGACGTTGAGCGCGTCCAGACCTCCAAACCTCCACACTTCCATACCCAATTACTCATCGTGCTCCTCGTAGGCAGCGATGATGTCCTGCACCAGGCGGTGGCGGGCCACGTCCTCGCGCTCCAGGTAGATGAACTCGATCCCGTCGATGCCCTTGAGGATGTGCTGCACCTGGATGAGGCCGCTCGCGGTGCGATCCTGAAGGTCGGTCTGCGTGATGTCGCCCGTAACGATGGCGCGGCTCTGGGGGCCCAGTCGCGTCAGAAACATCTTCATCTGCCCCGTAGTGGCGTTTTGCGCCTCGTCGAGAATGACAAACGAAGATTTGAGGGTGCGGCCCCGCATGTAAGCGAGGGGGACCACCTCCACGCGGTCCTGCTCCAGGGATTCGGCCAGCTCGTCGCGCGGCATCATTTCGCCGAGGGCGTCGTAAAGGGGGCGGAGGTAGGGCGCCACCTTCTCGTAGAAGTCGCCGGGGAGAAACCCGAGCTCTTCCCCGGCCTCCACGGCGGGGCGAGAGAGGACGATCTTGTTGACCTCGTGGTTATTGAGGGCCGCCACGGCCAGGGCCACGGCGACATACGTCTTGCCCGTCCCCGCCGGCCCAATCGTAAAGACGACGTCATTGGTTTCAGCCGACTGGACGAGGCGCTCTTGGTTGGGGGAGCGGGGCTTGATTACCTCCCCGTCGGGCGTGGAAAGGATGGCGTCTCGCTGTCCGGTGTCCGCCGTGGGGGGAGCGGAGGCGTCCTCCGAGTCGAACAGCGCGAGGACCGTCTCGACGTCTTCTTCCGTCAGGTGGTCGTTGCGGTCGAGCAAAGTCAGCATTTCGTTGAAGACGCGCTCGACCTTGCGGAGGGCCTCCTCGTCGCCTTCGAGGTGCACCTCGCTCCCGCGGGCCGTGATGTGCGTCTCCGGAAAGGCGTCTTCGATCTTCCGGAGGTAGACGTCGTTAAAGCCGAACAACAACAGCGGATCGGCGCCTTCAATGCTCAGTTTTTTCTCGGGCAAAGGGTTGGGAGGTTCGTGAACAATGAACGCTCAATAGTGAACTTGCAGAACAAAGGATTTATCCCAACGCACGGACGGCACCAATCGTGCCGAGGTCCGGAAGAAGGTCACAACCAACACACGATATGACCGGTCGACCGATGATTTCGTTTACGAAAATGCAGGGGACGGGGAACGACTTTCTCGTTCTCGACAATCGCTCCTACCAGTTCTCTATCGAAGAACTGTCCGCGTTTGCGGCCGCGTGGTGTCCCCGGCGGTACGGCGTGGGGGCGGACGGGCTTCTGGCCCTCGACCCTCCCGAGACCTCGGGGGCGGATTACCGAATGCAGTACGTGAACGCCGATGGATCGCGGGCCACCATGTGCGGCAACGGCGCCCGTTGTCTGTTTCAATTCGCGCGCGACCTCGGCTTCGAGGGGGCAGAGCTCACGTTTGACACTGACGCAGGATTGTACCGGGCTACGAGTACGGACGACGAGCAAGGGCTTGTCCGGCTCTTTGTCCCCGAGGTGACGGACGTACGGGCCGAGGTGACGCTCGACCGGGCCGTGCCCGAAGCGATAAGCGCCCTCCATTACGTCCATGCCGGAACCGAGCATTTGGTCGCCATGGTGGACGACGTAGCGTCCACCCCGGTCCAAGAGTGGGGACGACAGCTTCGCAACGATCCGAGCGTCGAGCCAACAGGGGCCAACGCCAATTTTGTCGAAGTAGGCGAAGAGGGAGGCGTGGATCTCCGCACCTACGAGAAAGGCGTGGAGAACGAAACCCTTTCCTGTGGCACCGGGGTTCTGGCCGCCGGGGTGATCGCGGAGCGCCTCGATCGGGTCGACGCGGGCGAGGACATTCAGGTCCGTACGAACGGGGGCCTTCTCCGGACGGGCCTCTCAGAGACGGACCGAGGCCCGGAGCGATACCTCGAAGGCCCGGCCGTTTCGGTGTTTCAGGGACGGGTGGAACGACCGGTTCGCGAGTAACGGCCCGCAGGGACGCGTCGTCCTGGGGCCGGGATCGCCCGGGAGCCACGGCCTTCTGGGGCGTGAGTCAAACCCCGAGCCGCGGCCAACTTTTCCGAGTGGGACCCCCGTCCCCGCTACCGCATCTGCGTGCGGTTGTCCTTGATTGTCGCCTCTTCTTTGAGGGCCGCGATCCAGTCCGCCGAGACTTTCTTGCGGCGCTGCTTCAGAAGCTGCTTGCGGATTTCCTGGCGCTTCTGGTCGGTGAGCGGAGGGGGCGTGTTCTTCGTCGTCACCTGCACGACGAAGGCGGCATTCTCGCCCTCGACAACCCCGGAGGTCTCGCCTTCGTCGAGAGCGAAGACGGTGCCGGCGAATTTCGGGTCCTGGCCAATTCCAGGCGCGGTAGTAGTCGAGATGGTGACGTCGGACTTCGTCCGAATTTGGGCATTGAGGGCCTTCGGCAGGGCCTCAAAGTTGTTCTGGGCGAGGGCTCGTTCCATGCGGTCCACCAGGACCTCGCGCTTCTTCTGAAGGGCAACCTTGGGGCGGATCTGCGACTTCACCTCACTGAAGGAACGGTACCCTTCCGCGGTCACGTCCGTCACGTGAGCAACCGCAAACTTGTCGTCCATCTCCACCACGTCGCTGATGTCTCCGGTCGAGGCGGTTTCTAGGAACCGCGACAGGGCCGGACTCTGGCCGAGGCCGGGGATCGCGGACTGGTCGGTCTCGACCTGCACCTCCTGCATCGACAGACCGAGACGCGTGGCCTCGCTGCGGAAATCCCCCTCCTCCTCTGCGAAGTACGCCAGGTCGCCAAGCTGGGTCTCCTTGTCCGACAGAGTGGCCTTGCTCGGCCTCAGGTTGTAGGCAAGATTGGCGATCTGAACGGCCACCGGCGCACGGGCGTCCACTCGGATCAGGTGGTATCCGAACTTAGAGCGAATGGGGCCCAGGAGGCGTCCGGCGTCCGCGTCGAAGACCGCGTCCTCAAATGCGTCCACCATGCTCCCCTGGGCAAACCACCCAAGGTCGCCTCCCTTCGACGCCGACTGGTCGTCGGAATATTCTCGGGCCATCTCGGCGAAGGAAGCCGCGCCCGATTCGATCGTGTCGCGGATGGCCTGCAACCGGTCCCTCGCCTCTGAATCGGCCTGATCGGTTTTGAGGAGAATATGCCGGGCGTGGGCGTATTCGGTCTCGGCGGGGCGCGTGTCGCGGATCTTGATGAGATGGGCTTGTCCGCCTCCAAACACGGGACCGACAATCCGGCCGGGCTCGGGATTTGCGTATACCGAGTCGGCCACCCGCGCACTCATTTGATCTGGCGTCTGGTAATCGCTCGAGAAGTCCTGGTCCGAGGCGTTGTTGACCATGAAAAGAGAGTCGTCCTCCGTCGTGGAAAATCCTTCACGGAGATCGCGAAGGTCGGCCGCGATCGACGACGAATCCTCTCCGGTGGCTTTCTTTGTGGTGGTTGCGTACTCGAGCGTGAGGGTCTTTTCGCGTTTAAAGTCTTCTTTGTTGTTCTCGTAGTAGTTGCGGAGATCCGACTCCGTGACCGAAATGGAGTCGTCCGGAACCCGAGCGTATCGGAGGGACACGTAGCGAGCCGACGCTGAGGCGTTTTGGCGGCGGTAATAGTTCTTTACATCCTGGTCGGACACCTGAATTGTCGCCTGGACCAGCGAACTCATCTTCTGCTGTCGGCGCTGCCGCCGCAGAAACTCTTCAAGTTTCAGCCACTGCGACTTGGCCTCGGGATTTTGCGCCATGTTCTGCAGCAGTTGACGGTTGATCTGGCCGGTGGAGTCTGCAAACTGTTTGCGGATGACAGGATGCGGATTTTCACCGAAGACCATCGCTTCCACTTCTGAGTCGGTGACCGAGATGCCCAGGCGTTTCATTTCCTGGGAAAGAAGCTCCTGGTTCACGACTTGGTCGTATGCCTGCTCGCGCATTCGGCTCTGCATCTTGGGGTTCAGGTCCCCACCGAGCTGTTTTTGGAACCGTGAGCGCAGCCGGTCAAGAATTCGCTGGTACTCTTGCTGCTGAATGGGGGTACCATTCACCGTGGCGACGTTCCGGTTGGTCTGGTTCATCGCCGAGAAGACATCGGAGTCCTGAAGGGTCCAGATGACACCGAACGAGATTACGAGAATCCAGAGAATCACTCCGGTGTTCTGCCGGAGCGTGTTCATCGCGCCCATGGGGACGGGAAGAAATTGATGAAAGGAAGTGCGTGGTGCGGGAGATCATCGGTCGACGGGGAAATAGACTCTCGTACTGTACCTTCTGTCTCTGAGAATTGTTCGCGCTTAACAAGGGTTTGCGAACGACTGCGCTGACCGGTTGGGCGGAGAATCTGGCGGGCGGGGCACATGGACGGGGCCTGTCCGTTCCCTCCAACACGAATCGTGTTTGGCTTCAAAGACCGACTCGTCCCGCCCCGAGATTCCTCGCGCCCCTGATCCGCTATGCGTATCGTCCGGCCCTCTTCCGTAGTCACCACGGGGCTCCTCGCCCTGATCGTGGGGGGCGGCGTAGGGATTGTTGGCCACGAGGCGACCCCGATCGGCCCGGTACTCGGCCTCGTGCCGGCCTTGCTGATTCTGCTGGTGGGGCTCCGGCGGCCCTGGCGCCGGTGGCGGCTGGCGCAACAGGAGATGTCGACGGAGCGACGCCGCTGGCTCCGGGCTCACGTGCCGCTGTACCAGCAGCTCGGTGAGGCGGGACGTGCTCGCTTCGACCGTGACGTTCAATTCGTGCTCGACGAGTATTCATTTGAGGGCGTGCAGGGGGTGACGCTGACGGATTCGCTCCGTCTCAATGTTGCCGCGGGCATCGCGGTGCTCTTGCACGGACGGCCCTCCTGGGAGCTTCCCGGGAGTCAATCCGTCCTGTTTTACCCGGAACGATTCGACGAGACGTACCACGAAAACGTCTCGGCCAGATACGACGGCATGGCCCACCAACAAGGGCCGATAATCTTCACCGTGTCGGCCGTGCGGCAGAGCTGGGGCGACCCCGGAGACGGAAACAACGTGGTTCTCCACGAGCTGGCCCATCTCTTTGACTTCGACAACGAAGGGGCGGATGGGGTGCCTTCCCTGGTCGATCCGGTGTCGGCCCCGGACTGGCAGTCCCTCGTGCGGGAGGAGATGCATCGGGTCGCACGCGGGCGCTCGCTGCTCCGCCCCTACGCCGCGGAGGCCCCGTCCGAGTTCTTTGCCGTTGCGGTCGAGCACTTCTTCGAGCAGCCCGACGCCCTGGCCCGTCGCCACGATGAGCTGTTCCGGGCCCTCGTGTCGTTTTTTCGGCTCGACCCACGCACTGGCACCGTCCTGGATTCGACCACGGAGGGCCTCGACGAAATGGAGGAGGGGGCCTCCACTACGTAACCGGACCGGAGGCGTCGACCTGAATGGTGCGGTAAGAGCCCGTGGAGAGCGCCTTTTCTATCAACTCGAAGGCCCGGTCGATCCCGTCGGCCGTATTCCAGACAAACGGCGCCAGGCGCACGACCTCGTCCCGCCGGCTGTCGGTGTAGACGTGGTGTTGCTTGAGGTGCGAGGTGAGGCGTTCGGCGTCGGGCACCTCGAGGAGGACCATGGCGCTTCGTTCCTCGGGGGCGCGGGGGGAGCGCAGCGGCACGTCGAGCGTGTCGGCGTGCTCGATGGCCCGATCGGTGAGGGCGAGCGAGTGGTCGCGCACGGCCTCCAGTCCCAGGTCGAGCAGGATGCGGACGCCTTCGACGGCGTGGTACATGGGGGCCACGGCGGTCGTGCCGCCCAGGAAACGCCGGCGGACGTCGGGGTGGGGCTCGGGGTCGGGGCGAAACTCGAATGGGGCTGCGTCCCCGAACCATCCGGTAAGCCGAGGGGTCAGCTCGACCCCGTCCCGAAGGTAGAGGAAGGTGTTGCCCGACGAGCCCGAGGCTTCCTTCAGGAGGCCCCCGACGTAGAGGTCACAATCCAGATCGGTCACGTCGATGGGGCGTGTGGCAGCGGCATGATAGCCGTCCAACAGAAAGAGCGCGTCGTGGGCATGTGCACGGTCGGCGACATCCTGTACGAAGGAGGTTGGCAGCCGAGCGCCGGTCGTGAATCCTACGTGGCTGAGGGCGACCAGGGCGGTCTCGGGGCCGATGGTGTCCAGGAGGGCCGCCTGGTCTACGCGATGGGCGGCGGTCGGCTCCACGACCCGAGGGGCGAGGTCGCGGAGGTGGCTCCACTGCTTCGTGCTGTGCAGGACAGAGGGAAAGGCGGTCTCGGAGACGACCACCTCCGATCCGCGGGCGGCAACTTCTGGGCTTGAGAGGAGGTACTGAAGGGTCCAGTGCACGCTGGGCTGGAGAATACACGTTCCCGCATCGGCGCCCAGCAAGGGAGCGATGAAGTGGTCTCCAAGGTAGGTTGGGAGGGTCCACCAGCCCACCGTCTCCCCGCTTTCGGGACGCCAGTGGTTGGGCACCTCATTCCAGGCGTCCACCCCGAACCGGCGCCAGTCCTCGGTGAAGTGCTCCATCATGAGGGGGACCCGTTCGGGCTGGAGGCCATGTGTAAAGGCCCGAAGCTCAATGGCATTGGGCTCGCTGGGAAAGCGATACGCTGAAGGAACCGGAGGGGTGGGCATGGCGACGTGTAGAACTTTGAGGGGGATTCCGGGCCCCAATCTCTTTTTCCCGTGGAAGTGTGAGGTTACCCCCCCGGATCAGTGTCGCGACATGTCCCGGCGTGTCGCTCTCGCAAAACCTA
>CAZRPQ010000107.1:0-7097 GCA_964601725.1 uncultured Salinivenus sp.
TCTGCAGCAGTTCTCCCCCTGCGCTGGACCCCACCCGCGCCGCGTAGCCGCCCACCGTCTCGGGCCAGGCCGCGGGCTCGTCGGCGAGGTGGGCCCCCGTGCCGGCCCCGACGCTCGCGAAGAAAAATCCCGGGTCGATGGCCTCGCTCCAGAGCGCGCGCCAGCGCTCCGCGGCGTCCGGTACGTCGGGGGACCCCGATTGGGCTCGGGCCGTCCGCGAAACGGCCGTTCCACCCAGAAGCAGGGCACTCATCAGGAGCAGAGGCGCGAGATGTCTCACAGGACCGCTCCCGGGTGCGCCGTACAGGCGAGACGTCATAGCGTGCAACTTATCCCATTCGTGGCCGAGTACATCAAACAATCAACGACTGTACGGGCACGGCGGAGCCGATATTCTTCGTTTTCCGCCACGAATCAGGAATAGAGGGAACGTAACAACTGCGGCGGGGACGGTTGGACGCAGTCGTGGGGGTGTGGTGGCGTCCATTGCTCTGATTTTTCCATTGGCTCACAATTCCTCGGGTCCACGACACGGACACGTGCGCTGCACCTCCCCGACCAGACCGGGCTGGACGCCGCAGGCCGTTCCGCGGAGCCGCGTGTCGCTGCGCAGGAGGGGCGTGGAGCCCAAGGGACCTTCGGGGCCCCGGACCGACCGGCAGAGCGAGCGGCGGCGCCGGAGGACCTGGAGGGGGGAAGGTCGAGGTGCTGCCAGACGAGGAGAAAGAAGCGCGCCCGCTGACGCGCTGTTCGGGCCGTTGCATGCAACAGTGGAACGAGAGGGGGCATATCCTTCTCTGAACGCTTCTGTTCTTCCTACGGCCCCGCTCGCCCAGGCCGCCCTCTTCCGCTCCGCAGCTCGCGTCCCCGGCGAGGTCTGACCTCAGCAAGCAACGAAGAGCTTGTCCAAAAGCAGGAATGACCATACCTTGTCAATCTGTGGGTGTGTCCTCACAGCCTCTCCGGCCGAGTGGCCTGGACATCCGCGGAACTGGCGCACAGTGCCCCCTCGTTCTCTCCGTTCTGACAGGTCTTCCCCCATGCCAGACACAAAGTGGCCGTCAATCATTCCCTTCGGAACCGAAACGTCGAAGCGTCGGGCACTCGTCGAGGACGCATTGGCGAAGGGCGACATCCGGATCAACGGATCGCGTCCCTGGGACCTTCAGGTCCACGACGATCGCTTCTATCAGCGCGTCCTGGCGGAGGATGCCCTCGGGCTTGGCGAATCCTACCTGGAGGGGTGGTGGGACGCAGAGGCACTGGATGAGTTCTTCTTTCGCCTCCTCGGCATCGATCTCGGGGACATCCGTCTCTCGTGGCGGCGGAAGTGGACGCTCGTGAAGGACCGCTTTTTGAACCGACAGAGCCAGTCCCGGGCCTTCGAGGTCGGGGAGAGGCACTACGACCGCGGGAACGATCTGTTCGAGGTCATGCTCGACCCGCTCATGACCTATTCGTGCGGCTACTGGAAAAATGCCTCGACGTTGCAGGAAGCGCAGGAAGCCAAGCTGGACCTCGTCTGCCGAAAAATTGGGCTCGAACCGGGCCAGACGGTTCTCGACATCGGCTGCGGCTGGGGCGGATTCATGAAGTACGCGGCCGAAAATTACGGAGTGTCGGCCGTCGGGGTGACCATCTCGGAAGAGCAGGCCGCCCTGGGGCGAAAGATCTGCGACGGACTGCCCGTTGAAATTCGCCTTCAGGACTACCGCGACGTCACCGAGCAGTTCGACCACGTCGTCTCCCTCGGCATGTTCGAACACGTCGGCCCAAAAAACTACCGCACTTTCTTCGAGACGGTCGACCAGTGCTTGAAGGACGACGGCCTGCTCCTTTTGCACACGATTGGGAACCGATTTTCGGATCGCACCACCGATCCGTTCACGGAAAAATACATTTTCCCGAACAGTGTCATCCCGTCCATCCGCCAGATTGGAGACGCCACCGAGCGCCTCTTCGTGATGGAAGACTGGCACAACTTCAGCCAGGACTACGACCCGACACTGATGGCCTGGCACGAAAATTTTGAAGCGGGGTGGGCGTCTCTCCAATCCAACTACAGCGACACGTTCCATCGGCTCTGGCGCTACTTCCTTCTGTCCAGCGCCGGGTCGTTCCGGGTACGAAAAATGCAGCTCTGGCAGATCGTCTTCTCGAAGGACGGCATCATCGGCGGGTACTCGCCTGTGCGGTGAGGGCGCGATACCGCTCCGCGGAGGTGCCCCAGAGCAGCCGATTGTAGAGCGCGCCCCCCACTCCCCGATCGTAGGCCGCGGCGCGGGCATCGTAGTGGGCGCCCTCGGCGTCGGGAGGCAGCACGGACATTATCCCGGGTCGTGCCTCCCGGAGGATGGCTTCCGATGGAACGAGGTCGTCGAGCATCGGGATCGATCGTCCCGTTCAAACGCGCGAGGGGTTTGCTCCCTGGGACCGGTACGCTTTCGGGTCTGCGTGAGGGGGACGCTGCGCGGTGCTCCGAGGAACCACGCGGCACTGCCCGAGTGGCCCAGGCGCTCGGGCTATCAAGGAGGAGTTTCGGAAGCCGACCCCAGTAGATGTCGCCAAACCCTTGGAGGAGAGGCTTTCAACACCCCGATTTCACGACGCTAAAAACCAGTTCTCGACGTGGATTCCTTCCTCCAACTCGACGAAAGGCGCAAAGTCGGAGGTATGATCGGTGACGACAATGAGGCCTTCTGCCGCCGCTATTGCCGCAATCTGTCCATCAGCGAAAGGCGTAGACAGGCCGTCCCGTTCCAGCTCTGCACGGACCTCTCCGTGCCACTGAGCCGCAGAGGCATCGTACGGCAAAAAAGGAATGAACTCGCCTGTGTGGTTCATTTCGGTTCCCAAATGGGGATACTATATCTCGCAGGACGGGTTCTCTGATCGCTGTCCGCATCTTTCCCACAGTGCCGAGAAAGAATTGTCCAATGCGGCCTGTCCCACTATACCGCGGACGACCAACAGGTGCGAATTTTCACCACGCCCTCACAGCAACCCCTTGACACCCCGGGGGTCGATTTTCGTATCTTAGACAATAGTATGATGGGTTAAAAAAAGCTCGCTTCCATCGTCGCGGGGCGGGCTTTTCGTGTTTTGCTCTCCGAAAGAGGCCTCGCCGAACACGACGACACCGTCTCCGAGTCGGCCCTTCGAGGCCCTCTCATGCCCGAAATCGATGCCGTTCGGCTAAACTTCAGCGCCCAGAACCTGCTGCTCCTCAACGTCAGCCTGGGCGTCATCATGTTCGGCGTAGCGCTGACCCTGACGGTCGAGGACTTCAAACGACTCGCCCGCCATCCCCGGTCCGCCCTGATTGGGGTGTGCTCCCAGTTTCTCCTGCTGCCGGCGGTCACCTTCCTGCTGGTGTGGATCCTGCAGCCGCGCCCGAGCATCGCGCTGGGCATGATCCTGGTCGCCGCCTGTCCGGGCGGCAACATCTCCAACTTCATGTCTCTGAACGCGGACGCCAACACGGCCCTGTCCGTGACCCTAACGGCCGCCGCCACGGTGGGGGGCATCCTCCTCACGCCGCTGAATCTCTCGCTCTGGGGCGGGCTCTATCCCCCGGCGTCCTCCATTCTTACGACCGTGGACGTGTCCTTCTGGCGGGTCTTCAAGATCATAGCCCTCATTCTCGGCGTTCCCCTCCTGCTGGGAATGACGGTCCGACGAATGGCCCCACAGCGGGCCCAGCGATGGAGTCGGTGGATGCAGGGAGCGTCCCTCCTCCTCTTCGCCGGCATCGTCCTGTTTGCGCTTCGGGCCAATTTTCAGTACCTCGTGGGGTACCTCGGTGCCGTGTTCAACCTTGTGCTGATCCACAACGGGGTCGCGCTGGCGGCCGGATATCAGTTCGCCTACTGGACCGACCTGCCGACCGAAGACCGGCAGACTCTCGCCCTCGAAACTGGCATCCAAAACTCAGGGCTTGGACTGATCCTGATTTTTAACTTCTTCGACGGCCTCGGCGGCATGGCGGTGGTGGCCGCGTGGTGGGGCGTGTGGCACATTGTGTCCGGGCTCGGGCTCTCGTTCTACTGGCGCTCCCGACCGGTCCCCCTCGTCTCTCCCCGGCAGCCCTGAACAGGTGCGTGTCTCATCCTCCTCCGCAGCCCCCATGAAGCGTCTCTTCTACCATCTCGTGGCGGCGCTCGTCCGCGCGACGAGCTGGGTCATGTTCAGTCGGATCGAGGTGCGCGGGCTCGACCGCGTGTCGTGGGACCAGCCCTGTATCGTCTCCCCAAACCACCAGAACGCCTTCCTGGATGCCCTGCTCGTAGGGATCATGGCGCCGGTGCCCCTCACCTTCCCCAGCCGGGCGGCCGTCTTCGGCACGCCGTTCGACTGGTTTCTGGAGGCCCTGCACATGGTGCCCATCTACCGGCGACGAGACGGCTTCGACAAGCTCCAGCAGACCCGAGACATTCTCGCCCAGCAGCGGGAACAGCTCTGTCAGGGCCGGTCCCTCGTCATGTTCTCCGAGACGGAGCACGCGCACACCTACTATCTGCGCTCGCTGAGTCGAGGGAGCGCCCGGCTGACCCTCAAGACCCAGGAGGCGACCGACCAGACCGTCCAACTCGTCCCCGTTGGGATCAACTATTACCATCTTTGCCGCCCCGGCTTCAAGGTCTCGATCGTCTTTGGCGAGCCCCTCCGCGCCCCCGAGTACATGGAGCGATATCGGGAGAACGAGGCCGTGTGCGTAAACGACCTCCGCGACGACCTGACGGCGGCGATGAAAGACTGCATGCTGGTGCCCGAGAAGACCGACGACTACCACGACCGGGTCGACCGCATCAACCGACACAATGAGCACCTGTCTTTTCCGGAGATGAAGGCGGCCCTCCACACCCCGGAGGAACTGGACCCGAAGGGCGAGCCTCGTCCGTGGCTGGAGACGCTGGCCCGGGGCGTCAATGTTTTGAATGCGGGGCCGCTGTGGCTCACGAACACGTTGATGCGCTGGGTGGACGAGCCGCCTTTTACCGCCTCGCTCAAGTTTGCCGTGGGGATGTTCGGTCTGCCCCTCTGGTGGATCGGGCTGTTCGCTCTGCTGGCGGGGCTCGTGAGCGGGACCGTCGGGGCGGTGGTCGTGGCGGGGGCCGTGGGGACGATGGGTCTCCACATCTTCCTGATCCGCCTCTCGAACCCCCCTCATCCCCCAGTCGACTGACCCGCCCCGGACGCGCTTGGACCGACGTTCGGGGCGCGCCCAATCAGTCCGAGCTGCACCCGCCCGACGTGCGCAAGGCGCGTCTCCGTCGACCGGATGTGCAGACCCCTCTCCGGCCCTTCGTCGGCCGTTTCCGGGCCTGTGCGAAGCGCAGGTCTGTCCTCAACCGACCGACCCCGCCGGATCGGTCTGCTTCCTGGTCGACCCTGTGGTCCTCAATCCGGCTTGAACGCCTCCGCCTCGGCCGCACTCTCCGGCCCCACCGTGCCGCGGGCGGAGTCGCGGAGGGCGGCGGCCCGGTGCAGGTCGCCGCGCACCATGACCCACTCAACGGTGCGCGTGTTGCGGATGTCGGCCAGCGGATTGCCGCGGACGACGAAGAGGTCCGCCCATTTGCCCACCTCGAGGGTGCCGAGCCGATTGCCCATGCCGACGGCCCGCGCCCCGTTGATCGTGGCGATGCGAAGCGCCGCGGCCTCTGGGATGCCGGCCCGCACGAAGGCTTGCAGTTCCCGGTGCACGCCGAAGGGCGCCAGGTACTCGCCCCAGCTCGGGTGGTCGGTGCCCAGCGTGATGAGGTCACCGGCCCCTGCTTCGTAGAACGCCTGGATGCGGTCGAGCTTCAGTTCAAAGATGCGCTGGAAGCGGGAGATGGGCTCCTGGTAGTCCGCCTCGCTGAGGACGGACCGCAGGTACGGCGTCAGATACTGCTGGGCGTTCGACCCGTTGGCGTAGAGGTCGGAGTCGCGCGTGCCGTAGTAGCCGTAGGCCGTGATGGTGGCGTCGAAAAAGACGTTGTGCGCCTGGAAGTGCTGGGCAATCCGGTCGAAGGCCGGCTCGTCGGGCGTGGCCGTGGGGAGCGAGTCGTACGCCGGGGCGCTGGCCGGCAACTGGGCGCCGCCCAGGAAGTGCTCGATGCGGTCGATGCCCATGTTGATGGCGGCGCGCGGGTTCACGCTCTGGCCGTAACCGGACCCGAGGTGGCCCGTGACGGTGGCCCCGTGCCGGTGGGCCTGCTCGATGAGCGCCCGGAGGAGCTCCGCCTGCATCCGCTTCGCCTTGAAGTGCTGCACTCCACGGGCGGCCCACCGGTCAACTTCCCGTCGGATGCTGGCGGGCGTGCGGGTGGTGTCCCAGCCCGGCCGGGCCTTGCCGAAGTAGGGACCGGACGTGAGGATGCGGGGCCCGCTGCGGTCGCCGCGGCTGATGGCCCGGCGAACGCGGCGCATCTTTTTGGGCTGCATCTCCCCGGCGGTGAACGTGGTGGTGGCCCCGTTGGCGAGATAGAGCAGCGGGTAGCCCTCCGTCTCCTCCACCCGCCCCTCGTCGAAGAAGTCGACCGCGTAGTGGGCATGCAAGTCGATGAGGCCCGGGAGAATGACGTGATTGGGGTCGAGCCGCACGATCCGGGCGCCGGTCGTGTCGAGATCCGTCGCGCCCCGATCCACGATCTTGCCGGCCCGGACGACGAGCCCGGGATTGTCCGTGAGCGTCGTGTCGGGGGCGTCGAAGAGCTGTCCCCCGCGGAAAACTGTCGTGGACTGGGCCTGCACCGGGCTCCGGCTCCCCACCCCGAGCAGAAGAACGAGCAGCAGAGCGATGACCTGAAGGCGGCGGAACGGAATCATGACGGCGGGGACGGTCGGACAGAGTAAATGCCCTCACAAGCTACAGGACGGACCTCGTTGGAATCAACGCTGTCCCCTGGACTCAACGGGGCGGCGCCTCCCAAACAGAAACGGCTCACTCCGGGGTCGGAGCGAGCCGTTGCATCTGTCACAATGGTGGTGTGTCTCAGGAACTCCGCGACACACCGGGCGCCGTTAGAGCGCGCCATTGGTTTCGTTGGCCGGGGCAGCGTTGAGGGCGCTGAGGCCCTTTTCCGTCTGCTCGGTCTCGTACTCGATCGTCT
>CAZRPQ010000108.1:0-7089 GCA_964601725.1 uncultured Salinivenus sp.
GTTCGAGGAAAAGCGAGCACAGAGACGCAGGCGGACGAAAAATGAGCGTTGATTCTTTCCGTTCTATACATAATGTTCAACTCCGCTCCCCAAAACGGCGGCGTGCGAGAACTCTTGGGAACGCCCGATTCGAAAAGCTGACGGCACGCACCGCGGGAATTGTTCGGTTCGAGGATCAGTCCGCTCAACGCTGTGAACGGTCGTGGAGGCTTCGGCTTCACTGGGCGGTGTTCACAGGCTGTGGCACTCGTGTGCCTGCTCGTGGTTGCGGGGTGGGGACCAAAAGCCCTCGCCCAGAATCGAGCCCAAGGGCAGGGTCCGTCCTCCCCCGAGGCGTCGGCAGAAACCGTTCCCTACCGTCAGTTTACTCCGAGTGACGGTCTGCCCCACGCCACGGTCCGCCATCTGGCACAAACTCCGGATGGGCAGCTGTGGATAGGGACGAATGCAGGCCTCGCCGTGTACGACGGCCACGAGATCCGGACCGTCTCGCTTCCGGACTCGATTGGGCAGAGGGCCGTGGGGAATCTCTTCGTGCAGGAGAACGGTCCCTTGTGGGCTGAAATCATCGGGCGCGGTCTGGTTGCGCTTCGGGACGGGCACGTCACACGTGTCTTCTCGACCCCCGAGAGTCCAAACAACACGGTCCGCCTGCTCGCCCGCCGGGACACCGTATTTGCCGTCACGGCGACGGCCCTCTGGACCCTTCCGCCTGGCGCCGACACCTTCACGAAGACCCCGTACACCGAGGCGGAAGGCCCCTCACTGGCAATCGACACGACGTCTCTGTCCGGCCCGCGTGTCGTTGCGACCGACCGGGCGCCCAACGGGACGCTCTGGGTGCTCGTCTCGCAGCGGGGCCTTGCGCGCCTGGCCCCCGACGGCTCCCTCTCGTTCGTCGACGTGTCTCTGCCGATGGGCAGCGACCCGAGCCGGCTGAATCTCCGGTTCGTGGACGACGGGAGCGCCTTCGTGGCCACCTGGGCGGGGGCCTATCGGTTCGTGCCCTCCACGGAGACGCTTCGTCGGCTCTCCTCCCACAGATACCCGTGGCTCTCGTCCCAGGGCAACACGGTCTACGCGGTTCGGCCGAAGCGCGTGGAGCGGTGGAACGTGCACACCGGTCGCGCTCAGGCCTTCGGCCCGGACCTGGGCCTTCCCGAAACGGAGTATTACACCGCGCTGGAAGGGGAGTCCGGGGACCTCTGGATGGGCACCCTGCATGGCCTGCTGCACCTGCCGGCGCCGGACGTCCGCACCCTGACCGCCGCAGACGGCACCTCGATCCGCTGGGCCACCAACTTCTCCGTCGACGCCAGCCGAGGGGAGGTCTGGATGGCCACATGGGGACGGGGGCTGTTTCGGGTCACGCCCACCCCGATGCACGCCCCGCCCCGACGGGCCAATGGGGAGCCCTTCGCCGTGAACGGGCGATGGAGCGTGCTCGTGCGGCGGCAGCCCCGCGATGTGGAGGCCCTGAGCGCGGCGGGCTGGTTCCGGCGTACCGAGGCCGGATGGCGCCGCCTGCATTCCGACCTGCGGGCCACGAACGGCTACATCGACACGACCGGAGCGGGGGTCTTCTGGACGAATCACGGGATCTGCCGCGTGCGCCCGTCTCCCGGCGCGCCCGTCGATACCCTCTGGCACTGGAGCTACCCCGAGGCGTCCCAGCACCGGTTCGCTCCTCTCGACGACGGCACGCTGCTTCTCCGCACGCACGGGAAGTTGGTGCACCTCTCGCCCTACGCCGACGCCGAAGCAGACACCGTCGCCTCGTTTCCGCAGTACGCCTCCGCTGAGGCGCGTCGGATGATCGTCCTGAACGACCGCGCCTGGCTGGGTACCGGCGGCAAGGGCCTCCTGGGCATCGACTTTCGCGGCGACACCACCCGGACGACACGTCTGCTGCCCGAACAACGCAGTTTTGACCTGTCGACCGTCGGGGACTCTCTGCTCCTGGTGGGAAGTGACACGGGCCTTTACCTTCTCGATCCGGAGACCGGCACCGTTCGGCGGCACCTCACGAGGGCAGACGGGTTGCTCAGCAACACGGCCGGCGGGCGCTTTTTCCGAGACACCCTGTACGTGGCCCATCCCTACGGCGTCACGAAGCTTCCGCGCTCCGTCGTGCAGAACTCTCCCCGCGCGCCGAGGCCAAAAATCACGAGCTGGTCGGCCGAGGGCGAACAGCACATGCCCGTCGACTCTGCGCGTCTGGCCGTCGGACAGCGAACGCTCGAGTTCCGATTTGCGGGCGTGCATCTCGTGCGGGGTGCCGACGTGCGGTACGCCTATCGGCTCGTGCCGTACGACACGACGTGGCACGGGACGCAGGACCGTCTCACGCGCTACACCGACCTGCCGCCCGGCTCCTACACGTTTCAGGTGCGGGCGCGGCTCAGAGGGGCGCCCACGAAGGCTCCCGCCTCGCTCCACGTCACCCTTCCCCGCGCCTACTACGAAACGACGTGGTTCCGGCTGCTGTGCGGCCTAGGCGTGCTCGGCCTCATTGGCGGCGGCTACCTGCTGCGCGTGCGAGCGCTTCGCCGTCGGAAGGAGGAGCTCCAGGCGCTCGTGGCCAAGCGGACCCGCCGCCTGGCGGAAGAAAAAGAGAAGACCGAGCAACAGGCCGAGCGGCTCGCCGACCTCGATGAGGAAAAGAATCGTTTCTTCGCCGACATCAGCCACGAGCTCCGCACGCCGCTTACGCTCCTCATCGGAGTCCTCGACGATGCCCTCGACGGTGCGTTCGGGGCGGTGCCCGCCCCGCTCCGCCAGCAGTTGGAGATCGTGCGCGGGCACGCCCACCGGATCCAGCGTCTTACCGAACAGCTTCTCGACCTCTCCCGCCTGGAGTCGACGGAGCCCGGTCTCGCGGTCGAGAGTCGCGACCTCGTCGGCTTCGTCCGACGCCTCGTCCGGGCGTTCGTGCCCCTGGCGGAGCGGCAGGGGGTGACCCTCGATCTGGAGACGGCCCTCGACGTCCACCCGTGCCGGTTCGACCCCGAAAAGCTCGAAAAGGTGGTCAGCAACCTCCTCTCGAATGCGCTCAAGTTTACGCCCGGAGGGGGACAGGTCACGGTTCGCGTCTGCACCGAGCCTGCGGGCGAGGCAGGGGAGCCGCCCGTGGCCGTCGTCCAAGTTGCGGACACCGGACCCGGAATTCCCGACGACCGCCAGGAGGAGATCTTCGAGCGCTTTGCCCACGCGAGCCCTCAGGGGGAAGAGCAGACAGGGACGGGCGTCGGGCTGGCGCTGGCCTACGAGCTCACCCAGATGCACGGGGGAACCATCGATCTCGAGAGCGCGCCGGGGGAAGGAAGCACCTTCACCGTCCGGCTGCCCCTCCCCCTGGCCGACGCGGAGGCCCTCGAGACGCCGACCGACGAGGAATCCATCGCCTCCGTTCCCCCGGCGGAAGCGGTACGGCCCGCCGCGGCCGGCGACGACCCGTCCGGCGGTGAAGCCTCCCGGCCCAACGTCTCCGCCCCGGAATCGGAGCGCCCCCTGCTTCTCGTCGTCGAGGACGACGCCGACGTGCGCGCCTACCTCCGGCGCCACCTTTCCGACGTGGGGCGCGTCATCGAGGCCGCCAACGGAGCCGAGGGCCTTGAAACCATCCGGGAGGCCACTCCGGACCTCATCCTGGCCGACGTCATGATGCCGGAGCTGGACGGCCTTGAGCTCACCCGTCGTCTCCGGGCGGACGACGATCTGGATCGGATTCCACTCCTTCTGCTGACTGCCCGTGCCGACGAGCAGACCGCCGTCGAGGGCCTCGAGGCCGGGGCCGACGACTACGTCACCAAGCCGTTCTCTGTCGACGAAGTCTGCGCCCGCGTCGAGCAATTGCTCGCGGCCCGGCAGGCCTGGACGGGGGACGCGGCGCCCGCAGACCGCCTTTTGGCCCCGGAGGTGGAGGTGACCCCCGACGAGGAAGTTTTCCTCAACCGCGTGACTGACGCCATCGAGGATCATCTTTCTCGCACCTCCTTCACCGTCGACGACCTCGCGTCCGAAGTGGGCCTCAGTCGCCGCCAGCTCCATCGAAAGCTCAAGCGCCTGACGGGACACGCCCCCGCCGCGTTCGTGCGCCGGTACCGTCTCGAATGCGCCGCCGAGCTGCTGGCGGGCGGGGACGGAACGGTCGCGCAGGTGGCCTACCGGGTCGGCTTCGGCACGCCGGAGACGTTCGTCAAGCACTTCCGGGAGCACTTCGAGTGTCGCCCCTCCGCCTACGCCGAGCGCCACGGCGAGGAGCCGCCCCAACCCCCCTCTGACTGAGCGGTCAACGCTCGGCCGCGTGGCGACTGAGAGGCGCGCCGGAGAGGGGGGCGCAGACCGCCGACCGTGGGACGCCCCAAATGTCACATCTCAGGGGGGATTTTGTCCGCCCACGTCACATCTCAGGGGGGACTTTGTCCCATTCCCCAATCTTCGTTCGCCTATTCTCGGCGGTGAGAAGACGATGGAGATCGCGCCGTCCTGGCCCCTGACAACCGCTCGGCGTTCCCAATGGCGTCCGTCCAGCGGCCAATTCGACCGTCTCGCCCCGGGGTGCCGACCAGACCCCATTCGGCCGGGCGCATCGGACGTTCCTCTGATCTGTTCGGGCGGCCCCATGCCAGATTCCTCTCCCCCCCTCCCTCCCGAGACGCCGATTTTAACCGGCTCCTTTCAACTGCGGGACCGATGGCTTCTATGGCCCCGTCTCCGGCTGTACGTCGATCGTTTGGAGCTGACGGGATGGTGGGGGTGGCGCTACGTCTGGCGCGAGGTGCCGCTCGACCGCCTGGCCCGCGTCGAGGCGCCGGCGCCGACGACTCTCCGACTTTGTCCGCGCAACCGTGCCCCCCTGGTCCTGGAGATCGAGGATGCCCCGCGGTGGGCGCGGGCTGTTCGGGCGTTCCGGGCGTGCGTCGATCCATCGAACTGAGTCTCAATTCGCTGCGCTTTCCCACTCCGGCATTTTCCAGTCTCCTACAAACCTGACTCCCACACCTCCATGAACCGCCTGTGCTCTCGCCGTTTGCCGACCTCCACTGTCTCCCTCCCGGCACTGCCGCTCACCGCCGCGTTGCTGCTGGCCGTCCTGCCCCTGTGTGCCCCAACCGCGAGCGCACAGCCGGCCCAACTCGTCAAAGACATCAATCCCGGCGCCGACAGTTCGAACGCGACCGGAATCGTCGAGGTCGGCGGGACGATCCTGTTTACCGCCACCGACGGAACCAACGGGTTTGAGCTGTGGGAGACCGACGGCACCGACAGTGGCACTCAGCTCTTTCAAGACATCAATTCCGGCTCCGACCCCTCGGTCCCCTTGCCCCTCACGATCCTTGACGGCACGCTCTACTTCGCCGCCCAGGACGGCACCAACGGCTTGGGGCTGTGGGAGACCGACGGCACCCCCGGCGGCACCCAGCTCGTCAAGGTCATCAATCCGTCCACCACAGCCAATCCCTTGCAGCAGGTCGGCGTGGGCGTGGAGCAACCGTTCAACGGGATGTTCTTCTTCATCGCCAACGACGGATCCAGCGGGAAGGAGCTGTGGGTCAGCGACGGGACAGCCGGCGGCACCACGCTCCTCAAGGACATCAATCCCGGCTCCGACGGATCGGGCATCATCGGGACGCTGACGCCCTTCAACGGGACGCTGTACTTCGGGGCCGACGACGGGACCAACGGGGACGAACTGTGGAAAACCGACGGTACACCCGGGGGCACTGAGCTCGTTAAGGACATCAACACCACTGGACCCGCCGGCTCGGGGCCTACCGCCTTCACCGTCTTCGACGGCGAGCTTTACTTCTCCGCCGACGACGGATCCAGCGGCCGGGAACTCTGGAAGACCGATGGCACGACCAGTGGCACACAGAGAGTCGCGGACGTCAATTCCGGTGCCGCCGGCTCGGCAATTTTTGAACTGGCCGTGTTCGACGGGTGCCTCTACTTCGCCGCCCGGGACGGGACCAACGGCAGCGAGTTGTGGAGAAGCGACGGGACGGCCGGCGGCACCCAGCTCGTCAAGGAAATTAATCCCGACGACGGGGTGGGGACCGGCGGCTCCGGCCCCGCGGAATTCACCCCGCTCGACGGCACGCTCTACTTCATCGCCGCCGAGAGTGCTCCGTCCGGAGCACCCTCTGCCCACCAAGAACTCTGGAAGACCGACGGGACGGAGAGTGGCACCGAGAAGGTCGCAGAGATCAATTCCGGGGATGCAGGGGCGTTTCCCATCGGTCGCCTGCGGGTCATCAACGGCAACCTCGTCTTTCCAGCATCCGACGAGGGCAGCGCTCAAGACCCGCTGAATGAGAGAAACGTCGAGCTGTGGAGGAGCGACGGGACGGAGAGCGGCACTGTGCTCGTCGATGACATCCATTCAGGCAACTCGGGATCGGCCTCCTCCACACCGTTCGGGTTCGTTCGGAACGGCGACACGGTCTACTTCACCGCCACGGACGCCAACAATGGGCGTGAGCTTTGGAAAATTGGTGCCGACGAGCTCCCCGTCGAGCTGGCCGGCTTCGAGGCCCGCGCGACCGGAGAGAACGCGGTGCGGCTCACGTGGCAAACCTCCTCGGAGACCAACAACGCTGGCTTCCACATTCTGAGAAAGGGGGCACGGGAGAAGGGGGAAGAGGGAGCATGGACGCAGGTTGGCTTCGTAGAGGGATCGGGGACGACCGATCAGCCGCAGTCCTACCGATTCACCGCTTCGGGCCTGTCGGCCGGCACTCACCAGTTCCGACTGAAGCAGGTGGACCTCGACGGCACGACCCATCTCTCCGATCCCGTCACCGTCAACCTTCAGATGCAGCGGCCCGTCCGCCTGAGCGCCCCGGCACCCAATCCAGTATCCGGCACGGCAACCTTCTCGTTTGCGGTTAAGAACGAGGACGAGACGAGGATCACCCTCTACAACACGCTCGGCCAGCGGGTGCGCACCCTCTACCGGGACACTCCGCCCGCCGGGGAGACCCAGCGCGTGTCGGTCTCGACTCAGGGGCTCTCCAGCGGCGCGTACATCCTGCGCCTGCGAGCCGCCGGGCAGACCAAAACCCGCCGCCTAACGGTGGTGCGGTA
>CAZRPQ010000109.1:0-7029 GCA_964601725.1 uncultured Salinivenus sp.
GAGCCCTCCGTCAGGACGACTCCTGTCTTCCCCCACCTTCTAACCTTCAACCTTCCAACCTTCAACCTTCCAACCTTCATCTACTCCAGATGCTCCGCGCGGGGCTGCGTCTCGTAGGTCGTCGTCTCCTCTACGTCGGTCCGACGGTTCCCTCCCATCTCGTCCTCGTCCTGCGGCAGCGTGACGGACGTGAATTCCGGCATCTCCCCGTCCTTCAGCATCTCGATCAGGTCGTCCACCTTCTCCGGCGTGAGCTGGTGCACGTAGACGCCGTTTGAGACCTCCAGCATGGGGGCCGAGCCGCAGCAGCCGAGGCATTCGGCCTCCTGGATGGTAAACATGCCGTCGTCGGTCGTCTCGCCGGCGTGGATGCCCAGCTTCTCCTCCAGGTAATGCAGAATGTCGTAGCCGCCGCACACCTGGCACGTGAAGCAGGTGCACACGTCGAGCACAAATGTTCCCTTCTCCTCCTTGTAGTACTGGTGGTAGAAGGTGGCCACGCCGTAGGCCTGCGAGAACGTCATGTCCAGCGTGTCCCCACAGAACTGGATGACCTCCGGCGGCAGGTAGCCAAACTTCTCCTGCGCCAGCCACAGCACCTTCATGATCGCGGCCTGGTCCTCCGGATACTGCGCCTTCCAGGCCTCAATTTGGGCCTCTTCCTCGTCGGTCCACACAAGCTCATCGTCGGAAAATTCCGGATCGGGGTCCTGATCCGGGAGCTCCACGATCGGCCGCTGAATGTCGAAACTGCTCATGCTTCGCGTGTGGATGTGTGGAAGTATGGAGGGATGGAAGTGCGGAAGAGGATGCACGTCGATGCGTACACCCGTCCACACCTCCAAACTTACTTGTCGGATTCCCCCAGGACGGGGTCGATGGAACTGATAATGACGACGGTGTCTGGCAAGAGGGCCCCCTCCAGCATATACTCCATGGTCTGCAGGTTCGAAAACGACGGGGCCTTGATGCGGACGCGCCAGGGCCGCCCCGTGCCGTCGGAGGTGAGGTAGAATCCCAGCTCGCCTTTTGGGGACTCGATGGCATGGTACGAGTGGGCCCCCTTTGGCGGAACGGTGCCCACGTCGGTATACATGAAGTCGTGAATCATGCCCTCCATCGAGTAATAGACTTCTTCTTTCGAGGGATAGGCCTCCTTCGCATCGTCGGAGCGGATGGGGCCCTCGGTCATGCGGTCGAGGCACTGCTCGATGATGCGCACGCTCTGCTTCATCTCCTCCAAGCGCACGAAGTATCGGGCCAGGGCGTCGCCCTCCTCGCGCATCGGGATGGTAAAGTCAACCTCGTCGTACTTGAGATAGGGCTCAAAGCGGCGCATGTCGTGGGGAACGCCGGCGGCCCGGAGAACCGGCCCGGTGGCCCCCAATTCCAGGGCCTCCTCCTTCGTAACCCGACCTACGTTTTTGTTGCGCTCGATCCAGATTCGGTTGCGGTTGAGAAGCTTCTCCCATTCCTCGATGCGCTCCGGAAACTGCTCGATGAAATCGCGGATCATCTCGATCGCGCGGGTCGAGAAGTCGTTGGCCACACCGCCGATGCGGCTGTGGCTGACCGTAAAGCGGGCCCCGGCCACCTCGTCCATGATCGAGTAGATCTCCTCCCGCTCCTGAAACGTCCAGACAAAGACCGACATCGCCCCGGCGTCCATCCCGGCCGTACCGAGCCAGAGGCAGTGCGAGGAGATGCGCGCCAGCTCGCTCATGATCATCCGGATCCACTGCGCGCGCTCCGGGACCTCAATGCCCGCCAGCTTTTCGACCGCCAGGCACCACGCCACGTTGTTCGAGTAGGGCGACAGGTAGTCCATGCGGTCGGTGTACGGCATGAACTCCTGGTACGTCTTCGACTCGGCCAGCTTCTCGATCCCGCGGTGCAGGTAGCCGATATCGACGACCGCCTTCTCGACGGTTTCTCCGTCGAGTTTGACGACACACCGCAAGACCCCGTGCGTGGCCGGGTGCTGCGGACCGATGTTGAGGACCATCTCATTCTCCAACGGATCCGGCTTCGACTTCTCGGTCGCGGGCGGTTCTCCGTCCCCCTCCGCGGCCCGTTTCTCCTCGAGCCAGGCGTGCTTGCTCTCGAGCCGTTCGTAGAGCGCCTCGTTGTGCTCCGGCCAGAAGCGAAACTGGTCCCCGAGATCGTGCCCCGGAAAGTCTGGTTTGGTGGGCATTGGATTGGGCGTTGAGGGTTCAGGGTTGAAGCGTTGGGCGTTCGACGTTACTCAGGCCCCTGGTCCGTGTCCGGTTCCTGGTAGCTTTTGACGGGCTTCGACCCGTGGGCGGCGGCGAAGGGGTCCATGGTGAGCTCGCCGTCCGGCGTCTGTGGCGGCAGGGGC
The DNA here is from genome assembly GCA_964601725.1 of uncultured Salinivenus sp. Classification (GTDB taxonomy): domain Bacteria; phylum Bacteroidota; class Rhodothermia; order Rhodothermales; family Salinibacteraceae; genus Salinibacter. The sequence continues at coordinate 2,360 of CAZRPQ010000109.1, forward strand.
AGGGAGCCCGGCACGCCGAGCTGCGGAAATTCCTTGCGCAGCGGGTAGTACTCGAAGTCCTCCGGCATGTACATGCGCCGGGGATCCGGGTGGTCGACAAACGTGAAGCCGAACATGTCGTAGGCCTCCCGCTCGTTCCAGTTGGCGGCGCGGTAGATGTCCGTCACGCTCGGCACGCGCATGTCCTCCTCATCGACCCGCACCTTCAGGCGGATCCGCTTCTGCCGTTCGGTGCTCACGAGGTTGTAGAACACTTCGTAGCGGCCCTCCTCGGTGAAGCGGTCCATGCCCCCGAGGTCGACGAAGTAGTCGAAGTCCTCGTCCTCCTTGAGGAACCGACAGATCTCTCGGATGCGACGCTTCTCGACGTAGACGGTGTCCTCGTTGGCGTAGCGCTCCACGTCGAGGATGGCCCCCCCGAACTCCTCCCGCAGCGCGTCGATGACCTGGGGAATGCGGGTCGTATCCTTCGCGTGCGGATTCTCGGTCTCCTGCTCAGGATGCGGCTCGTCGGTCGGCGTGTAGTGGAACCGAAGTTCTTCGGGATCTTGGGGATCCGAAGTGCGGGGGTCGTCAGGTTTGCTCATCGGCGATCCAGCGTCTTGGAAGGTCGCAGTCGGGGCGCCCGTGGGGTAGGCGCAGCGGTACGTGGCCCGGAGGCTGGGCCCAACCACTTAGGCGGGCACCGGCTCCGTCGAGGCGGGGTCCTCCGCGTCGTCGGTCGCCGCGTCGGGGGCTTCCAGCGTCACGGCCGGGGCCTTCGGCTTCTCGAGCTGGCCCGGGAACTTGTCCGTGTTTTCGGGCATGATCGGCGATCGCTCGCTGGCCTTTCCGAACTCGTAGTCCTGCACCACGGAGTACTCGTTGCGGACCTTCTCCTGAATGTCCATCAGCGCGTGGAGCACCGACTCGGGGCGCGGCGGGCAGCCGGAGATGTACACGTCGACGGGGAGGAAGTTGTCGACGCCCTGCACCACGCCGTAGCAGCGGTGCATGCCCCCAGTGGACGCACAGGCCCCCATGGCGACGCACCACTTCGGATCGCCCATCTGGTCCCACACGCGGCGGATGGCGTGGCTCATCTTGTAGGAGCACCAGCCGGCCACGATCATGAGATCGGCCTGGCGCGGCGAAAACCGCATCGCCTCACTGCCAAAGCGGGCCGCGTCGTACTTCGGCCCCGCGAAGCCCATCATCTCGATGGCACAGCAGGCCAGGCCCATCGGCATGGGCATCATAGAGTTCGAGCGGGCCCAGTTGAGAATGGCGTCGACGCGGGTGGTGAAAAAGCCTTGTCCGTTGCTTCCAGAGGGTCCAGCCATAAGATTGTTCAGGCGTTTAGGGAAGTGATGCAGAGGCACGATGCACGACGGCCCTCCTCCATCGTCGGGGTCGAGGGTAGCCGCACCTCGTGGATCGGGGTTAAATGACGAGGGTCCCCCCCTGTTTCACCCCTCCGACCTCCCACATAGAAATCACGACATTTCCCAGGTAGGGATCTCGTTCCCGGGTGCCGAGGGGATACTCGTGACTCGTGAACCGTGAGGCTGCCTTCCTCTCATGCATCACCCCGACAGCGGTCGGGACAGGCTTCTTCACGCATCACGAATCATCGCCCCTCGTCACTTCTCGAAGTCCAGCCCGCCCTTCTTGACGTCGTACAGCAGCCCCACGAGGAGGATGATTGTGAAGAGGGTCACGACGACGATTGTGCCGAGCCCTGCACCACTCTCGACAAAGTTTTGGAAGCTGGCGGCCCACGGCCACATGAAGACGACCTCTACGTCGAAGACGATGAAGATCATGGCCACGAGGTAGAACTTGACTGAGTAGCGCTCATGGGCGCTGCCGACCGGATCCATGCCGCTCTCGTAGGGCATGGTTTTCGTTCCGCTGGGCCGGCTGGGTCCGATGTACGCGGCGGCCGCCAGCAGGGTGAGGGCCAGCCCAGTGGCCAGCGCAACCATGAGAAACAGCGGCACAAAGTCGCCAAACATGACCAGGGACGGGGAGGCGGTTCAGAGATGGCGGAGGGCATTCCCAACACGGAAGGGGCCGGGGGTAAAAGGTACGGTACAGATTAGCCCCCGCGGATGCAACGCTGCGCCCGCCCGAACGCCCAAAGAGCGGGTGAACTATAGGTGTGGAGGAGTGGAGGTGTGAGTGGGCCGATGGACACGGCCTGTCTCTTTGTCCCCTTCTACACGTCTTCACGTCCGCACTTCCATCCCTAAAGGGTGTAGGTGAGCCGGGCGATGATCATGCGGCCCAGCGCGGGCGCGCCAGCGAACTCACGGTGGTCGGTGCCGAGCACGTTCTTGGCGGTGACGTTTACGCTCAGCCCCGGCACCGACGAGACGGTGGCCTGGGCCCGCACGTCGAGCAGGGTGTAGGCGTCGACCGTGCCCGTGTAGGGCCCGAAGCGGACTGGAAAATCGTTCACGTAGTGCGCGGTGGCGCCAATGCTCGCGTTGAGCCGGGGCAGTCGGTAGTCAACTCCGCCGTTCACCTTGAGCGCTGGGGCATTGAGGGCAACAGTCCCCGCCCCATTGCCCTCGAAGGAATCGTCGCTCACGACGGAGGTGTTGCCGAAGATCGTGAGCGCGCTGGTAGCATTCAGCTCGGCGGCCACGTCCAGTCCCCAGTATCCGATGTCGCCCGCACTCTGGTACTGGACGGGGGAGCCCACGGGGACGAGGACGTGGTCCCGCGTCTCGTAGTACCCGTCCACGTTGAGCCGAAGTCTTTTGGCAAATTGGCCCTTGTAGCCCGCCTCGAAGGTCTGGGTCACGGTGGCCTGCGGGGGTGTGGGCGCCGCCGGGACGATCCGAAGAAGGGGCGACGCCGAGGGCACCGACACGGTGCGGTTGTAGCTGGCCCGGAGCGCGTGCTGTGCGGCCGGGGTGTAAACGAGCGCGGCCCGCGGCGACACCTGCACCTCCTCCCGCACGCTGAGGTAATCGGCCCGCCCCGCCAGGGTGAGCGAGAGCGACGGAACGAGGGACGTGGTGGTTTGGAGATAAGTGCCGACCGTGCCGAACTCATCTTCGTCTGGGCCAGGCCCCTCTGCCGCCGGTTGGAGGAAGGTGCCGTCGGCCTCCCCGCCGACGAGAACGTCGGTGTCGAGGGCGTCGACCCCGAACGTGTACTGCAGGCGCCCGTCGATCTGCGTCCCTTCGTCGGTCACGAAGGTGCCGGTGCGAAGGCGGTACACCTCACTTTCGGGAAGGTCGCGGGTCAGGCCCACCTGGGCGGACAAGGCGCCGGCCTCCAGGCGGAGCTGGCCGTAGCTGTACCCGAAGGTGGAGGCCTGCAGCGTGCCGATCGGCGACTGCAGGGGACTCGTCAGGGACGCGTAGCCGCCGCGGAGACTGAGGGCCGTGTCGTTTCCGAAGCGGTATTTCAGCATTCCGTTCACGTTGTATCGGCGGTAGAGGTTCTCCCGGCGGAGGCGGAATTCGGGCTCCCCATCGTCGTCCTGATCGATCCGTGACACGTCGCGCCCCGCCGGCACGGCACTCCGCTCCTCGTACACGCGGTATCGATCAAGCTCCATGGCGTCCTGAGAATTCTGCGGGTCGAGCGCCCACTCGTCGGCCCGGCCCCACTGGCCGGTAAACTTGTACCCCACCTTGCCCCCAAGGACGCCCGCCTGACGGAACTGGGCATTGAGGGATGAGCGAGAGCCGCCGGACAGGGCGAGGGAGGTGCCGGGATCCTGGAACGGGTCTTTCGTGACGAAGTGGAGGACGCCGCCGTCCACGCCGGTTCCGTACAGGGCCCCGGCCGGGCCGCGCACCGCCTCGATGCGGGCGAGGTCGAGCGCCGTGTTTGGCATCACGCTGTAGAGGTTCAGGCCGAGGGCCGGGGCGGCGGCTTCCCGATGGTCCGTGAGGACGTAGGGGGCCGTAGAGAACGCGCTGTTGAAGCCGCGGAGGGCCAGCTCCCGCCGGTCGACCCCGGTCTGGGCCATGTCGACGCCCACCACGGACCGCAGTGCCTCCACCGACGAAGTCGCAGACGCCCGACGGATGCGCTGCGGCTCCAGCACGGACGCCGACGCCGGGGCCTCTGGGAGCCGCTGCCGGCGCCGCGACGGCGCCGCGACGACCGTCTCAAGGCTGAAGGGGTCCTGCCGCAGCTCGAGGTCGAAGTGACGAGCCTCCTTAAGCTCGAATGTGAAGGGAATTTGCCGCTCCTGATGCCCGAGGAATGACACCTCCAGGAGGTAGCGACCGGGCCGAACCTGTGCAAACTCGAAGCTTCCCTCGGCGCCCGTTTTTGCCTCCCGGACGCCCGTCGGCTCGTCGATCTTCCGGAGCCGAACCTCGGCCCCAACGAGCGCCTTCTCCTCCGCCGCGTCGACGACGGTTCCCGTGACGACCCCTAGATTCTGGGCCGCGGCCGGCGGAGCGATTCCGAGGAGAAGCGCGGCCGCTACGACCAGGATCCACGGGTGCCGACTCGCGTCCCTGCAGGGAACGACCATGGTGGACACGACTGTGATTCTTTCACGTCAGCACGCAGGACGGAAAGAAGCACGGGCATTTGTAACGATGCATTTTCGAGACGACGTTCCAGGTCGACGGGGGCCTCCCCCGTTTTTTCGATCGTTTTAGAAGCTGTTTGGTGGATGGATATTCAGCCGAGACATAGCGGGCGACGTGCAC
>CAZRPQ010000110.1:0-6997 GCA_964601725.1 uncultured Salinivenus sp.
CAGGTCCCGCACGATCTCGCGGACGTGAACGCGCTCCTTCTCGCTCCACGAGGCGTCCGGTGCCTCGCCCACCCCCAGCTCTGCGGCCAGGGCCGCGGCAAAGGCTGGAATGCGCCCGGCGCGCATGCTGAGCCGGTGATCGGAGGTGCCCCCCGTCGTGGAGTAGCGACTCTCAATCGTGTAGAGGCGGCTCATCGTGTCCTCGGCGTCCTCCAGGCGGCGCCCCTCCGCAAAGGTCTTGGTGTTGTAGAGAAAGTCGCGCGCACGCCCATCGAGGAAGTTGGCATCGAGGCTGACCATGACCTCCGCCTCGCCGAGCTCGTAGCGGGGCCGGAGCGGGCGGCCGAATGCCTGCTGCATGCCGAGCCGGTGCGCGTCGGTGCCCTCCGGGGAGTACGGGACCCACCGCAAATTGGGGAAGCGATCCGCCATGCGCTGCCGCATGGCCTGGACGGTGGGGGAGGAGGTCTCCTCCACCAGCACTGCCACCTGCCGCTGCGCGGCCTCGTTGCCGAGCTGGCGACAGAAGGAGACGAAGTCGCTCCACGACGCCGTGCTCCCGTCCTGCCGGACCGATCGGGAGCGATCGGGGTCGTACAGGTTGAGGACGGACGCCTGCTCGTACGGACTGGTGCCCTTCTGTCCCATTGGGTGATCGCCGTTGCCCTCAATCTTGGTGGGTCGCCCCTCGTTGCTCTTGGCCACGACCGGCCGCAGCACGCCCCGGAACGGCATGCCCGTGGCGTAGTGGTCCGCGATGCCCGGCATCACCGTCTCCGGATTGCGGGTGTAGGGCAGAATTTTCTCTTCCGGCCGCCGGCAGCCCGCCAGGCCCGCCATGGCCATGGCCGCCCCCATGAGCTGCAAAAACTGGCGGCGCGACGCCCCACTCGGAGGATCGCTGTCCCCAGGTTCAAACTCCATGAGGTCGTTCCCCTCGGCCTCGTCCGCGCCCGAGTCGGCCGAATGGCGCCAGAACGTAGGCCCCGATGAGTCGCGGTCGGCCGTCTCCGAATCTATGACGTCAAGCTCGATCATAATTCGCTTTGGCGTTGCGGGTGGTGCGTTGGGCACTTTGCGTCGGGCGTTTTGCGTTGGGCGTTCAGCGTTTTGCGCACTCAACGCTCAAGCCTTAACGCTCAACGCAAAACGATTTAGTAGTGGCAGGCCGAGCAGTTGGTGGGCGGCTGAATGCCTTGCTCCTTGATCCGCTCCAGGTTGCGCTCGACGAAGCTGGCGGGCTGGGTGTAGCCCATCGTCGTAATCTGGTCGTTGGGGCGCAGGTACTTCTCCGGCTGCCGGTGACAGTCCAGACACCACCCCATCGACAGAGGCTCCGCCTGGTACACCCCGTCCGCGCCCATCTGGTCGATGCGGCCGTGGCAGGTCTCGCACCCCACGCCCTTGTTCACGTGGGCCGCGTGGCTAAAGTGGGCGTAGCCCGGCAGATGGTGCACCTTCGTCCATTCGATCGGCTCATTTTTGGCCCAGCTCTCGCGCACCGGCTGTAGCGTAGGGGCATTCGCCCGGACCTGACTGTGGCACGTCATGCACGTCTGGGTCGCCGGGACGTTGGCGTGCTTCGAGTTTTCCACGTTGCTGTGACAGTACTGGCAGTCCATCCCCAGCTTCCCCACGTGCGTCTGGTGGCTGTAGGGAACAGGTTGTTCCGGCTGGTAGCCCACGACTTTAAACTCCGGCGAGAAATAATACCAGACCAGGAACACGAGGAGCACGCCCCCGAGGAGAGATGCCCCAAGCGAAAGGAGGGGTAAGCTGTTGGCCTTCTTGGGAAAGAGTTGCGGCATACTGGCGCACCGTTCAACAGTGAGCAATTGAGCCTCCCGGCCTCTCCGTCTTCGGGGAAAGCATTTCCATCACGACTCTTCCCGCCGGTGGCAATTTCGGGACGGACTGAATATACGACAGAGCGACCGGCAAGCCAAGATCCCCGACGTCCTTCCCTCAAAATCCGACGAGATTTACGCTAAACCTTAACGTTTTTGTCACCAGAGGGCGGTCGGCTCGATAGGAGTGGTTTTCCGAGATCAGATCCAACAGGCTCCCTCCCGCAAAACGGCCTCTCGACGCACTCTTCATCCAGAGACCAGACAGACGCCTTGTGAATCTGGAAAGTGGGTCCGAAGTCCCTCAGACGTCACACTCATGTCAGTCTGCGTGTCGTCGACCACGCGAGGATGAGGTTCGTCCGGCACCGGGAACGTGCTCCCGGATGCGCGTTCATTCGGGACACGTACTGATCATTTCAGCGTTGCTTTCGTCACAGATCTTGGTACAGCATCGTCACCGTGCCCTTCCCCATTCGGATCTCCTCGTTGATCCAACGAACACCACGCGCATCTTGGATCCTGCCGATTGTTCTCGCACTTTCGTTGCCGAATCTCCTGTTTGCACAGGATCCGGTGCCGGGGGCCGAATCGGACACAGTGCACTCTCCCGTTGATCGATCCGTTCGGGTGTATCTGGACTGCGAGAGGTGCTTCGAATCCTACATGCGACGCAATCTTACGTTCGTCGATTACGTCCGAGACCGCAAGCAGGCCGATGTTCATGTGCTCGGGACGCGTCGCCCAAGCGGAGGGGGTGGGGTCTCCTACCGGCTGGAATTCATCGGACGCAAGGCGTTCGAATCCCAGCGGTACGAACTTACCTACGCTGCACGGTCTACCCTGACTCGGGAGGAAATACGACAGGGTCTAGCCGACCGACTGCGTCTGGGTCTCGTTCCTTTCGCGAACCGCACCCCGGAAGCAGATCACTTGGAGGTTACATATGAACCGCCGGACGAGGACGAAACCACTTCCGCCTCCGAAGATCCATGGAATCAATGGGTCTTCGACGTGGGCGTTTCCGGGAGTGCCGACGTGCAAGAGCGAGAATATAGCTACGAGATCGAAGGGGACCTCAACGCAGAGCGCGTGACGGAAGCCTGGAAAGTTGACTTCCGACTCGACGGGGAGCAGGAAGTCGATGTGTTTGAGCGCGAGGATACTACGGACATCCGAAGCACCTCGGAGGACTACGATTTTGACGCAGAGGTCGTCAAGACCCTCGGCCCAAACTCCGGAGCGGGCCTCTCCGGAACGGTGTTCTCGCGGACCTTCACCAACATTCAGCTTGCCACGCGCCTCCGGGCCGCCGTCGAATACAATCTATTTCCCTACGCGATCTCCGACCAGAAGCGGCTCACGTTCACGTATCGGATTGGCCCGGAGTATCGGACGTACCGGGAGGTGACAATTTTTGATCGGAGTCAGGAAACGCTTTTTCAGCAATCCGCCGCGGTCCGCCTCCGCCTGAACCAAACCTGGGGCTCCGTCTTTGCGGGCATGGAGTGGGCAAATTATTTCCATGACCTCTCGAAAAACAGTATCGAGTTTCGAAGCTTTCTCAGTCTCCAGCTCATTGAAGGGCTTGCGTTGCGCCTGAGTCTCGACGCCGAACGGGTTCAAGACCAGCTTTCACTCCCCGCGGGGGATTTATCGGACGAAGAGGTTCTCCTGCGCCGCCAAGAACGGGCGACCAGCTACGAGTTTGGGGGCTCCATTGGCCTCTCGTATACCTTCGGATCCATCTTCAACAATGTCGTCAACACCCGACTTTAGTTCGTCGCCGCGCACGCCGCCTCTTCGGTCCTCCGCCCCATGAGCTCCTTGCCTCCCCTCCTCGGCCTGCACCATGTCTCAGCCCTCACCGGCCAGGCGTCGGCCAACCTGCGCTTCTACACGGGGGTACTGGGCCTGCGGCTCGTCTTAAAGACGGTGAACCAGGACGATCCCTCCTCCTACCACCTGTTCTACGGCGACGAGGAGGGGGCTCCGGGCACAGACGTGACGTTCTTCGACGTGCCCCACGCCCGCAACCAGCGCCCCGGTTCCGGGCTCATCACAGGCCTCTCCCTGCGCGTTCGGGGGACGGAGGCACTGAAACAGTGGGCCCGCCGGCTCGACGCCCACGACGTTCGGCGCACGCCCCTCCACGAGCGCGCCGGGCGCCGCGCCCTTACTCTGTACGACGAGGAGGGACAGTGCCTGCACCTCGTGGACGATGCGGCCGAAACGGATCATGTGCCGGAGACCTCTCCCTGGACGGACGGGCCGGTGCCCTCCGCCCTGGCGATCCAGGGACTGGGACCGGTTGAAATCACGGTGGCGGACCTGGCCCCCACGCGCCGCGTGCTCACCGAGGTGCTCGGATTCACGGGGGCTCGGTCCTACGAGGTCGGGCGTCCGGGGTCGGATGCCGCCTCCGACCGGCCCATTCCGTCGCCGGACGACGCCTCCGACGCCATCGTGTTCGAGACTGGGCCCGGCGGCGTGGCCGCCGAGCTGCACGTCATCGAGCGCCCCAACGACCCACGCGGCCGGCCTGGCACGGGGGGTGTGCACCACGTTGCCCTCCGTACGCCCAACAGCGACGCGATCCGGGCGTGGCGCGAGCGCATCGCCGGCGCGGGACTGGACCCTTCGCCCGTCATCGATCGCTACTATTTCGAGTCGATGTACGTCCGGGAACCCGGCGGCATCCTGATCGAGATTGCGACAGACACGGGCGCCTCGTTCCCCGTCGAGGAAGCCACCGCGGGCACCCTGTCCCTTCCCCCGAGCCTGGAGCCCGAGCGGGCTTCGATCGAGGAGCGCCTTTCCCCGATCGGTCCCGACGACGCTCCGTAACGAGCGTCCCGGGCCGTTCCCCACTCCCGGTTTTCCCGAACTACCGCGGTCCCCGGCATGAGCGTCGACCCCAACCGAGCGTGGTCCCATCACGGGCTCCTCTCTCTGTTCGTGTGGCTGTGGGGTGCGAACTTTGTGCTGGCCGAGGTGGCTCTCCGGGAGATGGCCCCGATTTCGTTCAGCGTGACCCGCTTTCTGACGGGCGGGGCGGCCCTGATTGCCCTCTTCTACGGACAGCGTGCCTGGGATCCATCGACGACGGAGGGGACCGCTCCCCTCTTTCCTTCGGTGGGCCGCGAGGACTGGCCCCGGCTGCTCCTCGTGTCGGTTCTCGGCGCTACGCTGGCCCCCTGGCTCGGCATCGAAGGGCTGGACCTCACCCACGGCGCCCGGGCCTCCCTCTGGCTGGCCCTCGGCCCCGTGCTCAGCTCTGCCATCGGCCGGTTCTGGAAGACCGAACAGATCGGCTGGGTGGGCTACCTGGGCATTGCCCTCGCGGGCCTCGGTACCTTCGTCCTCGCCGCCGATGGACTCCGGCCGGAAAATGCGTACTGGCTGGGCGACCTCCTCCTGTTTCTGGCCCTCCTCATGACGGTCGCCGAGATGCATCTCATCAAGCCCCTCGTGGCCCAACACGGCTCTATCCCGATGGTCACCACCCGCACCACGATTGGAGGGCTGCTCTACCTCTTGATTGCCAGCCCGACGCTGGTCGAGGAGCCCTGGCTCGGGCTGAGCGCCCTGGCGTGGATCGCCATTCTGCTGGGGGGCGGCATCGGGGTGGGCATGGGGCAGTGGATCAAGTACCGCGCGCTCAACGTCATCGGGCCCACCCGCGTCGTCCTCTACGGCAACCTCGTGCCGGTGGCCACCCTAATTCTGGCCTGGCTTACCATTGGCACCGACCCCTCGGGCTTCGAGGTACTCGCCGCTGTGCTCATCGTGGTCGGCGCCATCTGCCTGCAGGTACTCGACCCGCAGCAAGTCCCCGCCAAAGAACCGCGCCCCGAACTGTCCTCGTCTTGACCCCCTCCCCCGGCTGATGGTCATTGACTTTTTATTCCAGAGATGGACTCACGAAGGACGAGAGAGCTCGAGGGGCGTCCGAAGGCCCCCGCCCGCTCAAATGCTACAAACCGGTCTCGCTCTTGTGTAGGAACGATCAGACGGCATCTCTCATGGTTCGATGCTTGTCTCGTTGACCGATTCGCTGATGGACCGACGGCCTTGAACGAAAAGTCTTTTCTGCCCGACGAAGAGGACTGTGCCGAGACGTGGCCCGCGCTGCGCTGGCCCAACGCTTCGCGCTGAGGAAAAGAGATCGGGGGAAGAAAGCCCTGCGGAGGACTCTGAGCCTGAATCGGAGGGGGGTCGCGCGTTCGGAGCGCGAGGCCTTTCCGAGCGAGGGTGGGGGAGGTGTGCTGGAGATCGACCGCCTGCAGTGCTGTGGGTCGGCGCGGCGGGAACTCCCCCGTCCCGGTGCCGAGTTGAAACGTCTGCGCCGTATATTCCACAAAATTGCCTCGAACTCCTCCCGACACCGCCCCCTGCAGCTCTCATGCATCGAAAAACCTTCCTTAAGCACTTAGCCTGGGCCTCGGTCGCTCCCTTTGCCCTGTCGGCCTGCAGTCCGAGCCGGTCGACTCCTGGGACCTCCCCTGCGGTCGAGTCCGACACCCTCCAGGTGCATGCCCTCCCCGATAACCCGCCGCCGATCGACAAGCCATCGGAGGAGTGGCGGAAGCTCCTGTCGGAGGACGAGTTCCACATCCTCTTCGAAGCCGGAACCGAACCGCGGCGCTCAAGCCCTCTACTTACGGAGAGCCGCACCGGAACGTACATCTGTGCCGCCTGCCGGCTCCCGCTCTTCTCATCGAAGACCAAGTTTAAGAGTGGCACGGGATGGCCCAGCTTCTGGGCGCCGCTCGAGGGACAGGTGGAGACGAAGAAAGACATGAAGCTGGGGTATCCGCGGACCGAGTACCACTGCACGCGCTGTGGGGGGCACCAGGGACACATCTTTGAGGACGGGCCGGAGCCGACGGGCCTCCGCTACTGCAACAACGGACTTGCGCTCACCTTCGTCCCGGCCGACCAGCCCCTGCCCGAGCTCCGTGCCTGACGGGTTTCCATCACCGCCCGGCTGTCAGTCTCCCACCGAGATGTGCGCTGATGGAGGGACTGGGAGGGGGAGAGTGGGGGAAAGGGCGAAGTAGTACCCCTTGTGAATACTTCCTTTCACCCCTCGCCCTCTCGCCTTCACTGGTGGTAGATGAAGGCAGCCCGGTGTAAAGAAGCGCTCA
>CAZRPQ010000111.1:0-6990 GCA_964601725.1 uncultured Salinivenus sp.
CGATGTCGGCACGCGGCCCGGGCCGCCCTGGAAGCGTTTCGGCGCGGAAGCCGCGTTAAGTCTTTTCGCAGGAAGCGATTCCATCACCCCCAGGTAACAACTTGCACCGGAACTGGGGGTTGGATCAAGTGCGCAGTGGTCAGGCACAGGCAGGGCGGCATTCACGGACCGTTGCCCCTCCGGCAGAACGCGCCCCGAGCGGCGAGGACCCGTGGCCCGCCGAAGACCCCCTTGATTGTTTCTTCTCTCAATTCCCCAACTGCTGACATGGAAACAAACAACGACCCTGCCTCCGAAGCAACCAGAGAGGACCTTTCCGACGACCAGGCCGCCCGCGAGAGCGTCCAGCGCGCGCTCGATCAGTGCTTGGAGAGAGGCCAACTCCACCGGTTGCACCAGTGGGCGACGAGCCTGAATGAGATCTGCCACGGCGAGGAACAGAGCTCCTGAGGAGCACCCAACTCAGATCTCCTGCCCCCCCGCCTCCCCGACCGAAACACGCTGGACGGCGTCGGTCATCCAGCAGTCGTCGTGTGGCGAACCCGACTGCTTGGAAAGCCGAAACAGGTATCCCACGCGGTCGCCCTGCGCAGTCGTGAGAATGACGCCCATCTGTGCCACTGTGCCCTCCACCTGAGGCGCGCTGTAGGTGGCTCCCTCATGGTCGATCATGGGGCCGTAGGCCGGTGTGTCGAACAGCCGCCGGAACCGGTCGAGTGGGCCGGTGGCGCGCTTGTTGGCCGGCGAGGCGAAGTTAAACGCTGCCTCGATGCCGGCGTCCTCCCGCGGCGTGTCGTTGTCGCCGAGGGCCTCCACCTGCAGGCGGACGACCTCTTTCGGGGAAAGCTCGGGGGACGGCTCGGGAAGGGAGTCGGCAGGCGCAGACACGGGAGAAGTGGCCGATGCAAAAGAATTGCTTACGATGGACCGGTCCGGATCAGCCTCGGGGCCGGTCCCCACAGGAAGTAGCAGAAGGAGAGACGCCAGGAGGGCGGAGGAACCGTGCATGGTTTAAACCGGCAGGTGCGAAGAAGGCGACTATTCGGGGGGTCCGACCGATGAGGCGGCCGCCGACGTGGCGTGCGCGTCCTCGGTGGACGCCTCCTCTGCGTCGGCCCCAATTCGCTCCAGCGCCCGCAGCGCCTCGGCCGGAACGGCGAAGATGACGGTGTTGGAGTCGTCGCTGCTCAGGCTGTTGAGCGTCTGGAGGGTGCGCAGGTGCAGGGCCCCTTCCTCGTCGTTGAGCGTGTTCGCCGCGTCGGCCATGTTCTGGGCCGCCTCCAACTCCCCCTCCGCCTGAATCGTGACGGCCCGCCGCTCCCGTTCCGCCTCGGCCTGCCGTGCAATCACGCGCTTCATGTTCTCCGCGAGGATGATGTCCTTCAACTCTACGGACTGCACCTCGATGCCCCACGGATCGGAGGCCTCATCGATGATCTCGCGGATCTGCTGGGAAATGCGCTCCCGCTCGGCCAAGAGCGCGTCGAGGTCCACCTCGCCGACGATGTTGCGCATGGTGGTCTGGGCGAGCTGCTGCACGGCGTACATGTACTCCTCCACCTCCAGGATGGCCTTCTTGGCGTTGCGCACCCGGTAGTAGATCACTGCGTCGATCTCGACGGTCACGTTGTCGCGGGTGATGCTCTCCTGGCGGGGCACGTCGACGGCCTTCACGCGCATGTCGACGCGCTCCCACGATTGGATGAGCGGGATGACCGTCCCCAGTCCCGGCTCCATGACCTTCACGAACTGGCCGAGCATGAACTTGACGCCCCGCTCGTACTCCTTCACGACCTTGAAGGTGCGGGCGATGAGGACTGCCACAATGAGAATGAGGGCACCGAGGGCGTAGAACGTCAGCATGAGACTGTGGCAGAAAGTTGGGGTGAGAGAGCGGTCGATCTGACCGTCACGTGGGGCACGTCGGCGAATGCCGTGCGGAAGAAGATCTTTTCCTCTACTGTCCTACGCACGCGAGAGGCGACGGGTTGGGCGTTCTGGGCGAGGATCTACGGGCGGGATCGGCATTCAGACCGAAGACGGCCAAAAGTCGGGACGATGAAAGCAACGCGGTGTCCGTGTGCTGTTTTTCCGCAACGCACCCGAGGAGAATTCCTTTCGTGATCAGGGCTGTGTGGGGCAGGAATCGGAAAACCGTAACGTGTGTGTCGATCCTGTTCGCCGAGGCGGATCGTCGAGCGAAGAGCCGCCCCCGCCGACCCTACGACCAGAGTCAGCTGAGCCTCCGTCGCTCGACAAAGCGGTTCACCTATTGATCGCCCCACGGGGTTTCGGAAAGATGAAACAGGCTGCAAGGAGTGGTTTTACTACAGCAAAACGCTACGCCCCTCCGCTCGACCACGTTGGACTGAGAGCCCAGAATGATGTCCCGCAATTTGTCTGCCGACGAGACGACCATCGTTGCCACCTATTCAAGCCGTCAGGACGCGGACATCGCCAAGACGCAACTGGAAGAGCACGAGATCCCTTCCTTCGTCGTTGCCGATGACGTGCATCCTCCCTTTCAGGTAACCGAAGGCGTGGAGCTTCGCGTCCTAAACGACGAAGCAGAGGCCGCCCGCAAGATCCTGGCCGTAGACGGGGACGCTGCCGCGGGGACCGATGGGCGGAGACTACCGCCCGACACCGGTGACGCGGACGAAGCCGAAGATCTTACGTTCTCCCCGGGCGGATTTGTGCAGGCAACGGCGTGGGCGTACGTGGCCGCGTTTCTTCTGATGGTCACCGTGATCATCATGGGCCTCTTGATCTTGTCATAGGGCTTCTGATCCACGCTCGTAACCCGATCAGGGTGAATCTGGTGCGGCCTCGATGAGCCGGGCGCCCGGACGGAGGCGGATCCGAGGCGACCAACATCATCGGTGTTTGAGCGATCCCGCACAAGGCATAAAGCCTGATGGGAAGCCGCGCCCACGTAATCAACATCCTCCTCATTGGGGCCACCGCGGTCCTTGAGTGGGGCGTCTACGCCGAGATGCTGGCGAGCCACGCGGTCCCGCTCTCCGCGGTTGCGCTCCTGGTAGCGGCGTTCTTCTATGGGCTCGTCGGGGCGGTCCAGCGCTACCCATCGCTTCTCAACCTGCCCAATCAGGATGCCTACGACGCGTTGCTTCAGGCCGATCAGCAGGAGGTGATCGAGCAGTGCGTCGCGCCCTTTTTCTACTGGTCCGCGGCGGTATGGATGGTGGCGTCCGCCCTCCTCGCCGGGGCCACAGGGGCGGAAGGGATCGGCGAGGGAGCAGCCATTGCGGTCACGTTCACGAGCCTCCTCCTCGCCAGCATCACAGACGGAGGGCTGGCGATCTATTTCCTGGTTCTGCGGGCCCCAGAGAAGGTAGAGGAGCTTCAGTGAAGGAGAATCGTCGCCTCTGGCCGCTCCTTGACGGCTGTCGATGTTCCGTGTCGGCCGCTACTCGAACACGTCTTCCGTGCGAATGGGCCCGGGGTCGTTAATGTCCAATGCGCCCGCGGCCTCCCCCGGCAACTCCCCGCGCTCGAAGTCCGGATTCTGCTCGTGGTAGATGTCTTCCCGATCGTTGGTCGGGTTGTCCGGCACCGTATCGCCCGTGTCGTCCGCCCACTGGTCGAGCGCCGTTCGGAGGCGCCGCAGGACCGGCGCGTACTTCGGGTCCTCGGCGACGTTGTGCAGCTGGTGCGGGTCGCGTCCGACGTGATACAACTCCTCGCGGGGACGCGGCTTCAGGAAAATGTCGCGCTGGTGGGGACGGAGCTCGCCCTCCCGATGGGCGTCCCACAGCTCGTGGGCCGCCGGAAAGCGTCCAGGATTCGGCGCGGCCTCCCGCGAGAGGAGCCGCCGCTGAGGCCAGGCATTGCGCATGTACACCCACGGGCCTTCCCGCACCATCCGCACGTGGGCCCGAAAGACGTGCCAGTTCTGCTCCGCGAAGACGAAGTCGCGGATGCGAGCCTCGGGATCGTCGAGCAGCGGCGTCATGCTCACGCCCTGCAACCGCGGACTACGATCGACCCCGGCCAGCTGCAGGATGGTGGGGGGCAGGTCGATCAGGCTCACCATCGACTCGACCCGGGCGTCCGGCACGCCGCCGCCGGCCTTCCAGATGATCATCGGGGTCTTGATCCCCGAGTCGTAGAGGCGCGTCTTGTCTCGCGGAAACGGGCGGCCGTTGTCCGAGATGTATATAAAGTACGTGTTCTCGGCAATGCCCTGGCGCCGGAGCTCCCGGACCAGCTGACCGGCATAGTGGTCCGTCCGGCTCACCTCGTGGTAATATTTGGCGAGGTCCTCTCGGGTGCGGGGTCCGTCGACGAGGTAGGGCGGGACCGGTACGTCCGCCGGGGCGTAGGTGGGGGCTCGGTCGTTAATCTGCCACGGTCGGTGGCCGTCGTCGGTCGCGGCCCAGAAAAAGAAGGGCCGGTCGTCGGGCCGATCGCGGAGCAGCTCGACCCAGTTGGCCGCCGCGCTGGGCCCCTCGCCCTCGTCGATTGTCGAGAAGGCCGAGTTGACGTTCTCGCCCATGTGGTGCTTCCCGGACAGGAGGGTGTAGTAGCCGGCCTCCTTCAGCGCCTCGGGAAACAGGAAGTGGCCCTCGGGGAGGGGCAGGTGCAGCTCCGAGGAGCCCGTGTTGTGCGGGTAGCGCCCCGTGATGAGGCTGGTGCGGGTGGGGCTGCAGCTGCTGGTCGTCAGGTACGCGTTGTCGAAGACGAGGCCCTCCTCCGCGAGCCGGTTGAGGGCCGGAGTCGACACAAACTCATTGCCATAGGGCCCAATGTCGCTCTCACTGATGTCGTCCGTGATGAAGAGGATGAAGTTGGGGCGGTCCGGCTCGTCGTCGGCCACTGCGGGCCGTGAAACCGCCCCCAGGAGAAGGAGAGACACGAACAGGACGACCGGACATCGGTGGGCCATGACTCAGGGCGTTCCTTGGAGAAACAGAACAAGCGTCCAGGTCCTCTGCTTCTGGGGACCGTCGGAGGAGGGGCGCGTTCGGAATTCCGAATCCCAGGATCCTCGGGATGGGCTGCTCGTGCGGTGGTCGTCGCGTCCGACCCTGCCGACCGACACCGGGTCACGAAACGGTCAGCCGGCTCCGATGGAGCGTCGTCGAGTGGACGACCTCTCCTCGGATGTTGATGATGTCGTACGTGATGGACGGATCGGCCTGGGTCGTATCGAAGCGGAGCCGGCCGAAGTGTGGACGCTCATTGTAGCTGAACAGTGGATACTGTCTGGCGCGGCCGTCCACGGCCTCGTGCGTGTGCACGTTCGTCAGGCGGCCATTCTGAAACTCGTGGAGGTCGTATCCCTCGTCCCGCTCGATTCGCCAGACGTCGGCGCGGTGGCGGTCCCCGCTCAGCAGCACCACGCCCTCAATCTCACGGTCCTCGATGAAAGAGAAGATCTCTTCCCGCTCGTCCGGGTAGCCCTCCCACGTGTCGGATCGCCAGGGCCACGCGCCGGGCTTGGCGCCGTCGGGAAAGGGGACCCCCGAGGCGATCAGCTTGAACGTGGCCGTCGAGGACTGGAGCTTCTCGAAGAGCCACTGCTTCTGCGTCGGCCCGAGCATGCTGGGCGACTCGGCGTCCTCGCTCGTCCGGTAGTAGCGGCCGTCCAGCATAAAAATATCCACGTCCGCGATGGACATCTCGTGCCACACCCCCGGCTGGTCCTCTCCGCCCCCGTAGGCGGCGTTGTTCCAGTTGTTGCGAAAGGTCTGCCAGGCGTCCACTTTCCACTCCGGCTCGAAGGGCTCGGGGCCGCCCTCGCTGTCGTTGTCCCCGAAGTCGTGATCGTCCCAGACCGCCGCGATGCAGGTTTCCGGGGTTAGCGTTCGGAACTCCCGCCGGGATTGACGCCGGTAGTAGCAGTACCGCTGCAGGACCTGACGCTCGGGCCGGTCGATGTACACGTTGTCGCCGAGGAGGAGCAGAAGCGGAAAGTCGTACGACGCGATGCGACGCCACATCCGTTCCCGCCACGGCGTGTATCCCGCGCAGGCGCCGAAGCCAATCTCGAAGGCCGCCGGCTCGCCCTCCTCCGGAAACGTCTGGAAGGTCCACTCATCCGGCTGCTCGCGCCCGTCGATGTGCAGCCGGTAGGTATACGTGGTGTTTGGGGAGAGGCCGCTCACCTGCGCGACCGCCGTGTAATCACGGTCGCGCTGGGCCTGCACGACGTCCGACCGGACCGTGTCGCCGCGTCCGTCTCGCTCGACCTCGACCTGCACGGAGGCCTCTTCCGCGGTGCGCACCCAAAACTGGGCCTGCGCGTCGGTGACGGCCCCGAGCAGCGGCCCGTGCACGTAGTCGGCCCCATGGCGCTGGTCGACGAGCTCGCGGAACGCCTCCGCCTCCTGCAGGGGCGCAAGGAACTCGCGTGGACCGGCCCGGAACCGCCCGGGCGGGAGGCCTGCATCCAGGGCCTGACGTGCGTAGTCGACCGCGGTGTCCAGTTGCCCGATCTGCCCATTGGCAACGGCCAGGCCGTATAAAAATTCGGGGTCGCCGGGGATGACCTCGAGCTGCTGGTGTAGATGCTCGATGGCCTCCTCGTGTCGCCCCTCCTCGATCATCGTCATCGCCTTGAGCGGACGACGTTTGTACTGATTCTCGATCATCGTCGCCTCCTGGGGCGGAGGACGGTTGTGCCGGTCGGAGTCAGCCTCCTCCTGCGCCGGTCGACCACCGGAGCGGGGAGGGCGCGGATACGCCTCCGAAGGCGCAAGCAACGAGACGGTGGCGGCGCCCCCGAGGGCGAAAAAATCGCGGCGTGAGAGTGATTCTGGGTCTCCCATGGTGAGCCTGTGAGCTTGGTTGCCAAAAGCAGTTCATTATGCGTGCGGTGTTCGCAGGGGATCGGTGTCCGGAACGGAGACCTCCCCGCCTCGCTGCGGCGGACACTCAGGTTCGCTTCGTCGGCCGTTTACGTGCTGGAAACCCTGAGAAGCTGTTTGGTGGATGGATATTCAGCCGAGACACAGCGGGCGACGT
>CAZRPQ010000112.1:0-6972 GCA_964601725.1 uncultured Salinivenus sp.
CAGCGCGATGGGTTTGCCACCGTGGCCTGCCCGTCTTCGATGACGATCACGTCCTTCTCGGGACACACCTCCACGCATCGGCCGCTCCCCATACAGGCCCCGAGGTCGATGGACGGATGGATGGAGTCGGGCTGGTCGCCCCCTTGCTCCTCGACCTCGGCGACCACCTCGGCGCCCTTTTCCTGCTTCGCGCGGCGCCGAAGGGCGTACGGCACGACAAAAATGAGGACTAGAACCAGCGCGATGCCCCAGAGAAGAGCGGTTTCCAACATGGGTTGTAGGACCAATTCGGCGATGGAGGGGGCGTCGGCGCGTCAGAGCGGGATCCGCACTCCCGTCTGAACCGACACGCGGTTCAGGAGGTCGCCCCGGCGCACGCGGACGGAGGCGTTGAGGCGGTAGTCGTTGGGGAGGGACACCCCGGCACTCAGGGCGCCGCTGTGGGATACAATGACGGCCCGACGCTGGGTGGTTCGGTAATACCGGTACCGAACTCGCAGGTGCGCCCCGAGCACCTGCTTCGACAGCCCCACGGAGCCGAGTCGGACGCCCCGAGTGTCGGCCCTCCGCAGGCTTCCGGAGCCAAAGAGACCAACCCCGTATACGATCGACGGCACGGAGACGCGCCCGCGGTAGACGAGGGTCCTCTCGAACGAGCCCGTGGGCCGGATCACCGTCACCTCGCCGCCAATCGTGGCCTGCGAAAGCATCAGCGAGGCCCCGCCCCCCATCTCGGCCCGGAGCGCTCCAAACGGCGTGCGGGGATCGGCCAGGACGTACGGCTCGCGGCGGGAATAGTGAGCCCGCAGCCGGAGCGCGTCGACCGGGTGTAGGGAGGCGTTGACCTGCAGCCGCGATGGGCGCCACCCGCCCCCCGCCGGGTCCTGATCCACCTGCAGGTCCTGCCGCACGGACAACGGTCCCCACTCCACCCTCTGCGTCAGCCCCGCGAAGCGATGGGTGAGCCGCTCGTCCCGGGGACGCACCTCGTGGTACGACCCGTTTATTCGGTACTCGAAGGTGCCCTCAAGGTCCACCTCGTAGTGGGCAAAGCCGGAGACGCGCGGCGTGGTGCCGAGTGGGCGTTCGTTGGCTCGCTGCGGGCGAAAGCCGACGGCGACCCCAATGCCGGACGACGCTGAGCCGCGGTGCACGAGCGCTCCGTCCCAGTAGCCGCTGTACGGCTCGTGCCGGTTGTAGAAGCGCCCGGCCTGGAGGCTGGTGGCTCCAAAGTCCTTCTCCACGCTCAGCTGATAGGTGTGCAGCGCGACCGTGGGCGTGATGGGATCGGCATTGTCGACGTAGCGGTAGCGGCCCCGGGCGTTGACGCGCACCACGGCGTCGCCCGGAAGCTGCGTGACCCGGGCGTTCACGGCGGCCGAGGGGGTGGCATAGCGGCGGTCCAGGGTTTCGTCGGTTCCCAGTCCCTGCTGTGTAGACGTGCGCGACGCACGCAGCCGGAGCGAGAGGCGTCCCGTGAGGCGCGGGGTCCACTGCTCTTCCTGCGACGTCGTCGCACGGGCGGCGCGGTCCCCTCGATCGGGCGGCCCTCGGTCGGGGCGCTCGGTCCGGGCCGTATCAGGTTGTTGCTCCGTCACGGACGGGGGGGCCTCCTCCGAGCCGCCCGGCCCCGGGATGCGCCGCAGCGACAGCGACGTGCCGCGCGTGAGGGGAAACGGCACGTCCGCGAAGGTGACGACGCTCTCCGTGCTCGAACTGCTCTTGACGACCAGCCGCCCCCGGACCGCATCGTCGGCGCGCACGACGAGCGTGTCCTCCTCGGCAATCCCCCGGTCGCGCCCCGCGTCGAGGTAGGCGTTTTGTCCCGCCACGTACGTCACCGTGGCGCTGAAGGTGGAGTCCTGGGCGTGGGCCAGGGGCGCGGTGAGCGCAAGCAGCAGCGCCCCCAGGACCAGGCCCGCCCCGCGAAATGGCGTGGGTGGGTCAATCATCATCCTCCGCGTCGCCTTCCAATCCATTGGGATGGCACGAGAGACAGGCGGTCGACTCGTACACGTAGCCCGATACGTCCTCGTGCTCGTCGTCCATCTCCGGCTGGTTGTGCTCGTGACACGTCACGCAGCTGAACGACGTGAAGTCGTCCGGCTGCGTGTGGCACGTCTGGCAGTTGTCCCCCCACGTGCCTGCGTGTTCGCCCGAGAAGATGGGGAAGTACTTCATGTCGTGGTCGTCAAAGCTGGCGTTCGCCCACGTATTTTGGTTGTGGCAGGTGCGGCACGTCGTGGGGAAGCCGGTTCCTGCGTGTGCGTCCTCATAATCGTCGGCGTGGCACGCATAGCAGTCATCCTCGGTCTCCGGGGTGCCCTCCCGGAGGTCGAAGCTGGGGGTGACGTGGCACGAGTTGCAGGCCAGGGACTGATGGGTTCCCAGCAGGGCAAACTCCGTCTGGGTCACGTGGTCGAACTGCACGTTCCAGAGCCACGCTGTGGTGCCGTGGCAGTTCTGACAGGTGCGCGAGATGTCACTGCCGGCGTGGGCCCGCTGGTAATCATCCTCGTGGCACGACTGGCAGGCGGTCTCCTTTGCCACGAAGGCCCCCTCGCTCTGGTCCTGATGGCAGCTCTGGCAGCTGGTCTGGGCGTGGGCCCCCGCAAGCGGAAACCGGGTCCGGGCGTGGACCTGGAGGCCGTTGACCTGCTGGAAGCTGGTGGTGTTGTGGCAGGAGGCGCAGGTCCTGGAGAACTCCCCCTGGTGCACGTCCACGTGGCACGCCCCACACTCCTGCTCGTCGACGGTGGGCTGGTCGAAGCGGAGGTCGAGGTGACATCCCTCACACGAGGCGTCCGTGTGCGTGCCCGTCAGCCGAAACTCCGTGTCCTCGTTGTGGCGGAAGTCGGGGTCGTCGCGCAGCGGGACCCATCCCTCGGCCGTGTGGCAGGCGCTGCATTCGATGTCGATGTCGCCGTGCGGATTGTCGCCCCCAACGAGGGGCCAGCCTGCAGAGGCGGTCTGTACCGGAGGGCCGGAGCCGAGGTCTCCTCGTGTCGCCGACGGCGCCTGCAGGCCCGCCGCGCCGCCCCCCTCTCCACCCGACGGCCACACGGCCACGACTCCCAGCACGAGGAGCACCCCCGCCGCACCAGAAAGAAGCACCGGCACGCGATGCATCAGGGTCGGGATGTCCATGAGAGAAAGAGGGTCATTCGTGACAGCTAGAGCACGAGGCATCGAGGGGGCGATACCGGACGAACGGTGTCCCGTCGGGCGCCTTTTCCTCGGTGTGGCACGACTGGCAGGCGACGTCGGCGTGCGCGCCGGTGAGCGCAAAGTCGGCCCTGTCGTGGTCGAAGTTCGCGGCCGCGGTGAAGCTACGGGTGTCGTGGCAGGTCTGGCAGCTCTGGCCCGCAAACTGCTCCCGGTGCGGATTGTCGCTCGCGTGGCAGCTGCGGCACGTCTGGTCCAGGCCGTGGTACTGGACGACTTCTGCGCCGGACGGCCGGGTCGTCTCTGTGTGGCACGACCCGCAACTCGCCTCGGCGTGGGCCCCAGTGAGCGCAAAGTCGGTCGAGTCGTGGTTGAAGGCGGGCGCGGCGTCCCAGCGCTCGGTCGTGTGGCAGGACTCACACGTCGTGCGCCCGGCGGCCGACGCAAACTGATTCCCGTGCGGATTGTCTGCCTCGTTGTCGTGGCAGGAGGCGCAGTCGGTCTTGGCGAAGTCAAACTGCAGTTGATCGTCGGAGGAGGCGTGGCACGAGGTGCATCGGGTGGCCTTGTGGGCCCCGGTGAGGGCAAACGATGCCTCTGTGTTGTGACGCTCTACGTCGTAGGTCGTGGGCCGCCACGACTCCTGCGTGTGACAACTTGCGCAGTCGGCCCCGCCCGGGCTGTCGGCAAATGCACCGTCGTGCTCGTCGCGGTGGCACGACATGCATTTTTCGTTCGTGAGGGGCGCGGGATAGGTCTCGTCGAGGCTTTCTTGCTGGAGGGTCAGGCGGAAATTCTCGTCTCGACGCGCCGGTTTTTGGTGACAGCTCTTGCACGAGGCCTCGGCGTGCGCCCCCACCAGCGTGAAGCCCGTCGTGCTGTGGTCGAAGGCGTCCTCGTTCAGCTTCTGCACCGCCGACCACCCGCTCGTAGAGTGGCACTGCGCGCAAGTCGTCCCAAATTCGCCGTCGTGGACGTCCTCATGGCAGGCCGCGCAGGTCTCGAACGCCAGGCCCGTGAACTGCACGTGCGGCTCGCCCGACGGTCCTTGTTGCTCCGTGTGGCACGACTGGCACGAGACATCGACGTGCTTTCCGGTGAGGGCAAACCGCGCGTCGTCGTGGTCGAAGTTGGGCGCCTGCTTCCAGGTCTCGGCGGTGTGGCACGAGCCGCAGTCCTGCCCCTGGAATTGCTCCCGGTGCGGGCTTTCCGACTCGTGACACGTGCGGCACGTCGTCGAGAGGCCCAGATAGGTGCTGTCGAGCGCCCCGTGCTTGCGCTTAAAGCGGCGAACTGTCGCGTCCGTAATGTACTCCGGCTTGTGGCACGACCGGCACGAGGCCTCGCGGTGCTGTCCCTTCAGGGCGTAGCCGGCCTTCGTGTGATCGAACTGCTCGCGGTCCCATCGGATCAGTTCGAAACTGGGGCCGTGGTGCTCGGAGTGGCAATCGGCACAGTTCTGGTCGGTGACCGTCGCGTGATAGCCCTCGTCGGCTTTGAGGCGCTCGTTCAGCGGCGTGTGACAGTCGAGGCACCGGGTTTTGTCGATGCCTCGCTGGCCCAGCTGGTGGCAGGACGTGCAGTTCCGAACCCCCGAGAGCTCCTGGTGGCCCTCCGACAGTTCCCCCGGCGAAATGAGTTGAGCCCGAACTGTCTGCGTGCCCCCGCCCATCAGCGCCACACACAGAACAATTTTGAGCGTCCATGCACCGGGCACGCGTCGACGCGTGTAGATCCGGCGGAGTCGTCGGACCCGCATGGGTCAGGTTGAATCTAGCGCAGGAGGGAAGGAGATTCCGTCACCGGTTCGGCCCCGCGGCCACCGATAGGGAGTCGAGACGTTGGAGCGCGGTCTCGGTCTTGGTCCGCACCGGATCGGAAGGCTGGTTCTGCAGGGCCTGCCGCCAGTACCGACGCGCCGCCGCGTAGCGCTGGAGGTTGGCCGCGGCGGCGCCGGCGTTGTACAGCGCCGACGCGTCGTCTGGGAAGTGCTCCAGCATCCCCTCGGCGGCCTGCAGGGCCTTCGTCCATTCCTGGATGCGCCCGTATGCATTGGTGAGATCGAGCCACGTCTGTCGGTGTTGGGGACGTCGGTCCAGGTAGGCCTGGTAGTGGGTGGCGGCGGCCTCCGGCTCGTGCGCCTTAAACAGGAGGTCGCCCAGTTCGCGACGTGCGGCCGTGTCGGCTGGGGCCGCCTCGACGCGTTTCCGGAGCTTCTCCATACGCTGCCGCACCGAGGCGGAGACGTTGTCGGCGCTGGGCTCGACGGTCGCCTGCGAGGGAGCCGACGGGGTCGTATGCGGGGCCTCCTCGGCCTCCGACGGCGGGGCGGACCGGCTCGGGGACGCGGTCGCCCCTGTGTCGACCGAACGCCACGCGAAAACGCCCCCGATGACCAGGACGGCGCCGGCGACCATCGCAAAAAGTTGAGTGCTCGCGTTGTCCATGGTGGAGAACGGATCGGGTCAAAAAATCCACGTGTAGCCGAACGCGATGGCTACCGCAACGTGAATTGCAAGGGTTATAAACATCACAGACGCCAGGGGGATGTGCAACACGTGCCAGTAGCCAAAGAGTCGCTGAAACGGCGCCAGAAGCGAGCGGCGGTGTTTGAGCTTCACACTTTCCATCAGAAGATCCATCACCTCCATGGCCTCTCCGTTCAGCCGTTGGATCTCCACGATCTCCCGGAGCATTTCCTTCATTTTTTGGCGCAGGCGCGCCTTCTGCCAGCCGAAGCGCACCGCGTAGACCACCGCCCCGGCCGCATGCGGGGGAGGGGACGGCGCGTGTTCGTCGATGAGAGCGCGCACCTGTTGAGGCTCAATCTCGGTTTGCTCCGCAACGCGCTCCACCAGCCGACGCTGGGTGCGGCGCACCTCCGCCTTGGAGCGAAACTCTCCGTGCACCGTCTTCGGAATGCGGGCGTACACGTACCGGCCGAAGATGCCACTGCCGACGACAATGGCCATGCTCCAGAACGAAATCGCCGCCACGTTCCCGACCTTGAACGTCGTGTGCAAGAGGACCAGGAAGGGCCCGAGGGTACAGAGGAAGATGTGTGCGTTGAGCCACCACTGCAGGGGAGGCCCCCATTTTTCGAGGCGCGACCATCGCTTGCGGAGGCTGTACATCGACACCCCCACGATAATCATGAGGCTGCCCAGGATGCCCAGCCCCTGCCCAATCAGCCCAGTGGGTCCGTACAGATTGTGCAGGTCGTGGTAGGGGCGCTCCTGGAACGACGTGAAGTAGTAGCTCCACCCATCGATGAGGGGAAGCAGGGCCATGCCCAGCCACAGCGTATACAGCACCCAGCGTCGATAGCGAGCACGCATGGCAGTCGTGGAGGAACGGCTCGCCCTCGTGGTGAGGAAATCTAGCGAATGAATCGACAGCGTCGTCGCGAAACGTAAGGGACGCGACAGAGCGCCCCCCTCAGCGCACGACCGTAACCTTGCGGGTCCGCGTGCCGCTCGGAGCATTCAGTCGCACAAAGTAGACCCCGCTGGTGAGATCTCCGGCGGGCACCTCCACCGAGTGCCGCCGTCCGGCCTCCGCCTCCTCCGCCCACAGCGTCTGCACCCGCTGCCCCAGCACGTTGAACAGCGCCACCTCGGCCGTCCCACTCCGCTTGACCGTAAACGCCAGCCGGGTGGACTGCCGCACCGGGTTGGGGCCCTCCAGCCGCAGGGCCAGCGCCCGCTCGGCCTCCACCGCTACGGTGATTGCCTCGGTCCGGGTGGCCGTGCCATCAAGCGCCACCGGGCGCAACTGAAAGCGGTGCGTGCCGGGCTTGAGATCGGA
>CAZRPQ010000113.1:0-6933 GCA_964601725.1 uncultured Salinivenus sp.
CCTCCATACGTCCACACCTCCATACGTCCACACCTAGTAACCAACCACGTACCCGTCCTTCCGCATCTCGGTGCCGCCCCAGTAGATCTCCTGCCCCGGGGGTGAGAGCGAATGGAGACGCTCGAGGGACAGCCAGCCGGGCAGACGCGGGCGCTGCAGCTGCTGGAAAGTGCTGACCGGAAGCGCGTCAGTTACGACCGAGAAGCAAGGGTACCGTAGCGACCCTTCCCGCTTAAGGGTTCGAGTTCCCGTCGCCTCACTTCATTTGTCGAGCGGCGGTGTAGCCGCGGAGCCACGCCTTGGCCCTTTCGTCCTCCTTCCCGTACGGATTTTCGTTCGGGTACGGCCGTCCTTTCCTGCCCGCACGGTAGCCCTCCTCCCACGCGTCGTGGAGCTTCGGCTCCTGGAAGCCATTGTAGGGATTTGTGTCGGAGGTTTGCATCGCACTTGCGTGTACCGCAACCGAAATAAAGGACCCGACAACCTATGTGGGCTGCCGGGTACGGGAGGTCCTGAATTGGGCCGAAATGACGGCCAGTAGTCTCGCGACTGAAGCCGTCGGCGCGGCGACTGTGGCTGGCACTAACGCCGGAGCTGGACCTGCTCGGCGACGGCCTGCGCGACGCTTCGTCCCTGCGCGAGCCCCCGTTGGTTGGAGACTGGGTAGTGGATGCCCGTAATGACGCGGCTGCGGCCTGCCTCCTCGGCGGCCGCCTGGAACGAGTCGTAGCTTCTGGGCTCGAAGCCACGCTCGGCGTTCGTACGGTCCGTAAACGAGACCGCCCCACCGAAGGCATGATTCAGAATTTCGGCCGCCGCCCCGGAGCTCACCGAGTGGCCGGACGTGTACTCAGGATGTGGAGGCGTCTTGATCGACGAAAGCCAGTCCGGATCGTCGAATAGTCGCCGGATGGCCGTGACCGGCCGGATGTACGTGAAGCTGTACTTCGACTCCCAGACCGATTGGAAGGCGTCGGCACTGGTGATGCCTGTGAGCGCGAAGACCCGAGCCGTTTCTCCAAGGTCGAGCCCGTTCTCCGTGGCTGCTTGTTGGGCAATTGAAAGCCAGTGTCCCGACGGCGTGGCGGACTGTCCAGGCGCGTCCTGCCAGTAGCGGCCCGTAGTGACTGCCTCCTCACCGGCCTGGTTGGCAGTTTGGTACACCTCCTCCAACTGCTGGTAGAACGCGGAAGACGTGTCCTCCGAATACGGCGGCGGCGACTGTGGCTGATGGGTGCCCAGATCAATCACAAAGGTTCGGACGCGAGGCCAGCGCGGCAGAAGGGCCGGGAGGTAGTCCGGGGGTGTCCGCTTCCAGTTCTCTTCACCACTAGGCGGATCCCACGGCGGAAAGCTCCCAAGATCTTGGGCACCGTCCTGCTGGATCCACGTCATAAGGGCATCTGCGAGGCGCTGACCGTAGGCCTGTGAGCGGTCGATCACCTCGTCGCTAACGCCGGCCGATCGACGCTGCTCGATCTGACGGCTTCGGAGTGAGTCGATCTGCTGGCGTGCCGCCCGAGAAGTACCCGTGGGAAGCCCCTTCAGAACGCGGGCTTCCGTCACGCTGGCGACTGTGGCCCAGTCATGCGTCCCGTCCCTCGGCTCTGGAAGGGAGGACAGCCCTTTGAGCTGGCCGCTCAGCGACCGGTACCGATCCGGAAAGACGCGCCGCACGCCTTCATAGAAGGCAACGCCAGCATAGCCATAGACGCGAGCGGCCGCCGGCGGAACGATTTTCTGCATCTTCGCCGTCTTTGTTGTCATCTGCATCCACTCAGCGGCCAGGGTCTGCTGTGCAGGCGGAAGGCTCTCCTCCGGTGAGCCCGAACCGTTCAGGTCACAGCCTGCTGCGGCCGCAATGAGGAGGGCTCCCGAAGCGAGAAGCAGGAAGCGTTGGGGTACAGGTAATTGGCTCATGTGAGAAAGTAATTGGTTCATATGAGAAAGTATTGGCTTATGTGAGAACGTCCCTGGTCTTTACTGATGTCGGAGCTGAATCCGCTCGGCAATGGCTGTCCCGATGCTCTCTCCTTGGTCGAGCCCGCGCTCGGCGGTGAGGGGGAAGTGCTTCCCGCCAAGCACACGGCTAAGTGCCACCTCGTCGGCGGCCTCGCGGAAGGAGTCGTACGACCGCGCCTCGAAACCGCCGAACGCCGACTTGCTCGGGTCCGTCTTCATCCGGTTGGTAAACGCCACGGGCCCGCCGAAGGCGTCCTTTAGAACCGCCGCCACCGCTCCCGACTGGACCGAATGGCCAGAGGTATACTCCGGAAACGGGGGCGTCGCGACGACCGTCAGATAGTCGTCATCGAGGAGCCGGCGAATGGCGGTCTGCGGCCGGAGGTAGTTGTAGTCGTACTTCGACTTCCAGACCGAGATGAAGGCGTCGGCGCTGGCGATGCCCGTGAGGGCGAAGAGGTGGGCCGTCTCTACAGGGCCAAGATTCTGCTGGCTGGCGACCTGGCGGGCGATCGCGACCCAGTGGCCAGACGGGCACGGCGAACTTCCCGGCGCGTCGTTCCAGTAGCGCGCCGTGGCAACCTCCCCGTCGGTCAGTTGCTGGCTCGTTTCGTAGACCTCCTTCGTCTGCTTGTAAAACACCGAGGAGGTGTCCTCCGAGTAGGGAGGTGGCGCCTTGGGCTGGTGGGGCCCGAGGTCGATGGCAAAGGGACGAAGCTCAGCCCAGTGCGGCTCCCGAGCCGACTGGTAGCCTGGTGCGGTCGGCCGCCATTTCCCTGGCCCCTCCGGTCGGTCATAGGAGCGCCCGCGGGTGGCCTGGTAGCCGTCTCGGCGAGCCCACCCGAGGAGGGAGTCGGCCAGGCGTTCGCCGTAGCGTTCCGAGCGCTCGAGAGCACGAGGGGAGACGCCCGCCGACTGACGCGCCGCGACCTGCCGACCCCGCAGCGAATCGATTCGTGCTCGAGTCTGCCCGGACGCCTCCGAAAGAAGACCGTTCAGGACGCGGCTCTCAGCGGCGGCGGCGACGGTAGCCCAGTCGTAGTTTGCGTCTTTCCTGGGGCTCGGGAGCGGGGAAAGCCCGTTGAGTTGGCCGATAACCGTGCGGTACCGGTCTGGCTGAGCCCGGCGCAGGCCTTCGAAGTATGCAATGCTGGCGTACGCGTGGATTCGGGCGGCCGAAGGTTCCACAAGGCCCTCGGCTTGGACGACCTCGTTGGACAGGCGCATCCACGCAGTGACTCGCTTTTGCTGGACTGAGGCCGGGGTGTCTCTCGAAGAGCCCAGGCCGCTCAGGTCACAACCTGTCGCGACTGCGATAAGGAGGAGTGCTCCCGAAACGAGAAGTCCAAGGCGTCGAGACACAGATGGTTGGCTCATGGGAAAAAGTCCTTGGTTGTGACGTCTGTTCACTGAGGAGAGGGAAGAGCAACCTGGGCCTTTCGGCCCGACTCTCTCGCAGCAAATCTCCACCGAGAATCCCATCGGCAGGGCATCACGCCTGCGTCCTACTTTTCCCTTCTCGCAAGGCATTGTAGACGCGCAAAAACGGGCGAGACTGAGTCACCTCAAATTTAACGAACGTGCAACTCTACCGAGGAAAAAGGAAGTCCCCGGCTCCCGTGCCCGCTGAGCAGGATCGAGCCGGAAGACAGGACGTGTTATCTCTCCTGGTCCGAGGCGAATTCGCCTCTGTTCTTCCCCAAACCAATCGCGACCGGGGAAAGCGCAACGCTGCGAGCACAACGGAGCGAGCACGACGGCCCATCGGCGACAGCCGCGCTATGGACGACAAATCAGTAGACGCCACGGCCCTTCTGTCGGAGGCTCGCGAGGGCAAAGAGGCGGCCCTCTCCGACCTGCGCACGCTCGTCTACGAGGAGCTGCGCGGCATTGCCCGTCGGCAAATGCGCGGGGAGCGGGACGACCACACCCTCCGCACCACTGGGCTTGTCCACGAGGCCTACCTGAAGCTCGTCGACCAGGACCGGACCAGTTTGGAGGACCGGCAGCACTTCTACGCGGTGGCGGCCCGGGCCATGCGCCGAGTCCTCGTCGACCACGCGCGGCGCCGAAACGCCCAGAAGCGAGGCGGGGGCGCCCCGAAAATCTCGATTGACGAGGCGCCGACCCCGGAGATCCCGGCCGAAAATCCGGTGGACATTCTCGCCGTCGATGATGCCCTCGAACGGCTCGCCGAGCAGGACGAGCGGATGGCAAAGGTCGTTGAATGTCGCCTCTTCGGGGGCTACACCCTTCAAGAAACCGCCGATGCGCTCGGCGTCTCGCGCTCAACGGTGATTCGGGACTGGCGAACGGCCCGGGCGTGGCTCAACCGTGAGTTTGTCCCCTCCGACTGATTCCAGCTCTCCGCCGCTGGAACTGTCCTCCTGGAACCGTCCTCGTGGCCGCTCGATCACCGGTGAAGTGCTACTGACGGCCGCAACGCTGCACCGGTACTCTGCATCATCCGAGCATCGCGTATCATCCGAGCATTCCGTTGAGCCATGGCTTCCGACTCGTGGGATCGCCTGAAGCAGATCGTCGACGCCTTCTACGAGGAGCAGCCCGACGACCGTGCGGCGTGGCTTGAGGACAAATGCCAGGGCGACGAGGACCTGCGCCGGGAGGTGGAGTCCCTGCTCGACGCCGACGAGGAGGACCACGTCCCCGACGAGGAGTGGCTGATGGGCTCGCTTCCGGAGGACACGTCGGACGGAGAGCACGTCCCCGCGTCTCTGGCCGGCTCGGATGCCGGTCGGCAGGCGAACAGGCGGGTCGGTCCCTACCGCCTGCTCGGAGAGATCGGCGTCGGCGGCATGAGCGTCGTCTACCGTGCGGAGCGGGCCGACGGGGCCTTCAAGCGGGCCGTCGCCGTCAAGCTTCTGCAGCGCCGCCTCCACTCAGGCGACGCCGAGCAGCGGTTCCGGGCCGAGCGGCAGGTCCTGGCCAGCCTCGACCATCCCGGCATTGCCCAGCTGATCGACGGGGGCGTGACGGAGGGGGGACGTCCCTATTTCGTGATGGAATACGTCGACGGCACGCCGATCACCGAGTACGCCGATGCCCATGATCTGGGGTTGGAGGGCCGGCTGGACCTGCTCCAGCAGACCGCCGAGGCGCTGCGGGCGGCGCACCGTCAGCTGGTGGTGCACCGCGACCTGAAGCCCTCCAACGTGCTGGTGACCGAGACGGAGGCGGGGGATCCGGAGGTGAAGCTCCTGGACTTCGGCATCGCAAAGCTGCTGGGCGACACCCTACCGGTGACCCGCCCGGAGACGCAGACCGGCCAGCAGCCGCTCACCCTGGCGTACGCCAGCCCCGAGCAGGTCGGCAGCGGGGAGATCTCGACCCAGACGGACGTCTATCAGCTCGGGGCGCTGGCCTACGAGCTGTTGGCCGGAACGCGTCCGTTCGACTTCGACGACACATCTCTTGCCGAAACGGAGCGGATCATCACCGAGGAGGCGCCCCCGGCGCCCTCGACCCGGGCAAGCCCGCCGGTCCGGGTCGGGGAGGACCTGGACACGATCGTTTTGAAGGCCCTCCGCAAGGAGCCAAAAAGGCGCTACTCTTCGGTCGAGGCGCTGGCAGGAGACTTGCGACGCTACCGGCAAAATGAGCCGGTAGAGGCGCGGCCGGCGACGCCCGCCTACCGCGCGAAGAAGTTTCTCCGGCGGAATGCGGTGGCAGTAAGCGTCGCGGCGGCGTTCCTGGCCGTGGTGGTCCTCTCCGCCGCGCTGCTGGTGCGGCAGCGAAACCAGGCGCAAGAAAACGCCGAGGCCGCCCAGCGGGAGGCCCGGAAGGCTGAGGCGGTGTCCGGCTACCTGACGGACCTGTTGCAGTCGGCCCGTCCGGATGAGTCGGGTGGAGACACGGTTACCGCCGCCGACATGCTGCGCCGGGGCCAAAACCGGATCGATCGTCTCGAGGGGCAGCCGGCCGTGCAGGCGCGGATGCTCCAGCTGCTGGGCAACGCCTACCGGGAACGGGCCGAGTACGGGAAGGCGGCCTCGCTGCTCCGCCGCTCGCTTGGGATTCGAGATTCGATTCACAGCGCAACTCACAAACACGTCGCCAACACGATCGAGGAGTTGGCGCATCTACAGCAGCAGCAGTTAGGAAATTACAGCCAGGCCGATTCGCTCTGGCAAAGGGCCCTCCGGTCCCAGAAAGAGCTCTTCGGCCCCGGCAGCCCAAAGCTGTGGGAGTCGCTTAACAACCTGGGAATCGTGGCCATGAAGCGAGGGGCTCACGTAGAGGCGGACTCTCTCCTCCGAGCCGCCCTGGCAGTCGAGCAGTCTGCCCCGGAGCCAGACACCGGTGACCTCGCTTCCACGCTGCAAAACTTGGCTCTCGCAAGCAGTTCTCAGGGCAAACATGAGCGCGCTGACTCTCTGTACCGCGAGGCGCTATCAGCCGAGAAAGCGGCCTCTGGCCCACTGAGCAGTGGCACCGCAGCGATTCTCACCAACCTTGCGACCTCACTCCGAAAGCAGGGGAAATTTGTGCGTGCCGACTCTCTCTACCGGGAAGCACTCTACACCTACCGCCGCGTATACAATTCTCCACATCCGAGCATTGCTGCGGCGCTTTTCAACCAAGCAAAACTGCTCGTGAAACAAGGGAGGCTCACGAAGGCTGACTCGCTGATACAACAGGCTACCGAGATGGACCGGCGAGCGGTGGGTCCCCGGCACCCTACCGTCGGAGTTGATCTCACGCTACAGGGGAAGATCTTGGCAGACCAGAAGCGTTTCGAAGACGCTCGCTCGACTCTTCGGGAAGCTCGATCGATCCTCCGCGACCAGCTCCCGGAGGATCACATCAGAATAGCCCGGGCAGAAAGCCGACTTGGATCTGTCCACGCGGAACTCGGCAACTACCGGAAGGCCGAGTCGCTATTGAGAGGCTGCCTTGAACGATTCCGCAAGAAGGGAAAGGACGAACGGGTCCAGAACGTACGCGTCGGGC
>CAZRPQ010000114.1:0-6933 GCA_964601725.1 uncultured Salinivenus sp.
CAGGCCTGCGACCGGGCCCCGAGGGTGGCGAAGTGGACGAAGCTGTCCAGGGCGGTCCCGCTCAGCAGAAGGAGCACTTGTCCCAGGGCCGCCGTCTTGACGCCGAGGTGGCGAAAAGCCCCTTCGGGATCGGCGTACGCGATGAGCAGCGCCGGCACCGCCGCGAGCAGCACGAGCGGCGCCAGGCGACGCCCCTGGTAGCGAAGAAGACGCAGGGGCGACCAGTTCAGCCGCTGTGCCATCGAGACGTTCGGGTCCGGAAACAACACGTTGGGCGGCGCCACGGCAAACACCCCGGCCGCGACGAGGGCCCACAACCGAAGGCCCGCGGCCCGCGTCGTCGGATCCGCCCCGGCGGCAAGCAACACGGCCGCCGCGCTCAGTACCCCGAGGAGCAGTCCGTACGCCAGTCGGGAGGCCCAGCCGCTGACGTGGCGAACTGGGGATGGGAGCGAGCGAGAGGAGGGCACGGCGACTAGAGGCAATTCAAACCATTTGCGGACATAAACGAAGGTATCGGTGAGCCCGCCTCCGTATCCACGACTGCCCGGGAAAATCAGACCAAATGCCACGGACTGAACCGCGACCGGAAGTCCCCCCGTCGGTGGTCCCGGAATCGCGAAGCCTCAGCCCCAAAGGCGCCCTCGACCTCTCGGTATTCTCGACCTCTGCGCCGATAATGTGAAGGCTGAAAGAAAGAAGAAGCCGGTCTGTAAGAACGGCGACTCCTGGGAGACTCATTACACGAGATAGTCTTGCCAATGTGAAGACGGCAACGCTTCCGTCATGTCTGATCGGGACGACACGTTCGTGCGGTTGGTGCGCGAGAATGACGCGCGCCTCCAGAAGATCTGCCGCGTGTACGCGGACGGCGCAGAGGCCCAGCGCGACCTGTATCAGGACATCCTCGTGGAGCTCTGGCGCTCATTCCCGTCCTTCGAGGGAGACGCCCAAGCCAGCACCTGGCTCTACCGCGTGGCCCTCAACACGGCCCTGAGTCACGATCGCGCGCAGGAGACCCGGGAGGAGGCGACGCTCGACCCGGATCACCCGGTGTGGGAGGACGGCGTCGCCCAGCCCGGCGAGCACCTCGAAAAACAGGAACAGTTCGACCGGCTCTACGCGGCTATCGACCGGCTCGAGGAGGTCGACAAGGCGCTCGTCATGATGTACCTGGACGAAAAGAGCTACGAGGAAATGTCCGACGTGCTCGGCATCACCGAGAACTACGTCGGCGTGAAGCTGCATCGGATCAAAAACAAACTGTCCTCCTGGCTGGAGGAGATCCCGACATGAATCTCGACGACGCCAAAGAACTCTGGTCTTCCGAGAACGAACTCAACCCCGCTTCTATGTCTGCCTCTACGCTCTCCGATTCCGATATTCTGCGTCTCGTCAAGGAGAAGGCCGAGGCTCTCGACCAACGAATCTGGCGGCGAGACCTGTTGGAGTCGATCGCCGCCGTTGCGATCGTTCTCTTCTTCGGCTGGATCGCGCTCCAGGCCCCCTCCTGGTGGATTCGGTCAGGCGCCGGAATGGTCATGGCCGGAGGCGTCTTTATCTTTTGGCGCCTGCGCCGAGCCCGTACCCGATACGACGATCCGTCCCCGGACCGTCCCGTGGCCGAGGTCATCCGGACCCAGCGGGCCAAGGTCGAGGAGCAGATTCGGCTCCTCGACAACATCCTCTGGTGGTACCTCGCCCCCCTCATGGTCGGCGTACTTCTCATCATCTTCGGGAGCGATGGCTGGTCCTGGGCGACCCTCTTCCAAACGGCAGTGGTATTGGCCCTCTCAGCCGTCATCTACGGGCTCAACCAACGCGGCCTTCGCCGCACGTTTGAGCCGCGCCGCGAGGAGCTAACCCGCCTGCTCAAACAGGTCGAGGAGGAGGACCGCTCCTAATCCCGTTCCTCGTTCGCCTCATCAGAGACCTCCTGGTGCCCAACGTGCCTCCTCGATGCCCTCAAGACATTCCTCTCAGAGCAGACTCTGGAATGTTGATTTCGCGAGCCATTCCCGGCTCCCGGTTCTCCCTTTCTCCCCCCTCCCCCATTCTCCCACGCTCTCCCGTCCCCGTAAGAAAACCTGTCGTCCACGGCGCGCATACACGGTCTGAGCAGTCACAAATTCCTTGCATTTGCCGCCTGCCTCCATGTCCACGAGTTCGCTCGCCGATCCGCTTTATGAGCGCCTTCGTCGCTCATTTCCCGCCGATCAGGCCTACACGTCGGCAGACTGGAACGCGGACACGATGCCGAGTCCGGTGCGCCACTACCTCAGCCATCTCTTGCACCACCACGGCCGGCAGGAGGCCGCCCGCATGCGCCACGCGCGGACCGACTGGGTCAACTACGACCATCCTGAGGTCGAGCAGGCCGCGCGTACCTTTCTCGACACCATCGACGATCACACGCGGGTGCCCCAGGACCAGTGGGCCGAGACGCTCCGCACCGCCACCCGCCGCACCACGGACTACCTCGTGCGTCCCGTTCCGACGCTGAAGGCCTTCGTCTTCAAAGAGTCCTCCGGCGCGGTCCCGATCTCCCAGATTCAGTGGCGAATGGAGTTCTTCGGGCCGTACGCCTACCTGCGCGATGCCGTGCAGGCCTTCGCCAAAAAACACGATCGCGAGACGCTTGAGCCGGATCCCTTCGAACAGGTCCTCCGTCGCGTCGACGAGCGCATGACGGCCGACTACGAGGCCGACCGCTGGCTCCGCCTCCTCGACCCCCTCTTCGAAACCGCCCAGCGTGCCACGGGCCGCAGGCAGGTTCCGCTCCCGCTGCTGCACACGTTCTTCGAGGAGAAAAACGCCGCCCCCATCGTCGACCGATTGACCCCCCACGAGCACGAGGCCGACGCGGTGGCCCCCGGCACACTTCGTCGCCTGATTGGCGCAGCCTCCACCGAGGCGTCCCCCGATCGGCGCGACGCTCCGGGGTCTCCCCTCGACCCGGACCTCCAAGATCCCCGCGAGGCCCCGCACGCAGAGAACGCCGAGGCCCCCTCCTCGGACGAGAACACCGACGAGACGGCCCCGATGTGGAAACGGTTTGAGCAGGACCTCTCCCGGCGGAGTGGAGCGACCGATGCGGAGACAGGCGACGAGGACCAGCCCCTCTGGGCCCAGTTTCAGGAGCGCACGTCCTCCCCCTCCGCCCCCGACGCAGACTCGCCCTCTGCCCCCTCTGCCCCGACGTCTCACGCCGCGTCGGAAGAGGCCTCTCTTCCCTCCGACGACGACGAACTCTCCGTACTGGAGCGCGAGGTTTTCGGGGCCACGAACCCGCCCAAACGCACCGTGTACGTCCAAGAGCTCTTCGGGGGCGACGAGGAGGCGTACCGGGAGATTCTGAAGCGCCTGCGCAAAACCGGAAGCTGGAGCACCGCCTCGCAGATCATCGCGAGCGACGTGTTTCGGGCCCATCAGGTCAACATCTACAGCGACGCGGCGGTCCACTTTACGAACGCCGTGGAGGCGGCCTTCAAGGAGGCGTAGCATTTCAGCTCTGCGAACCGGAGGCCGCGGCCAGTCCGATTTGGAGAAGAGACGACCGACCGCCGGCCCCTCGGAGACTACTCCCTCGCCAGGTCCCCGGCACTGAGATACGACCTAACTTCCAACCTTCAACCTTCCTCCCGCAGGCGCCGCGACACGAGCATGCAGAGGGCCCCGAGCGTCGGGTCGTCGAGGGCATAGTACACGTGCACCCCGTCTCGGCGCCGCGTGAGCAGGCCCTCCTCCGCCATGATGCCGAGGTGCTTACTGACATTGGGCTGCCGGGTACCCGGTCGCCTCCACGAGCTCGCCGACCGTCTGCTCGCCCGCCCCCCGGAGCGCGCTGAGCAGTTCGAGGCGGACCGGTTCCCCCAAAACCTCGAAGCGACGGGCGACGGCCTCGATCTCGTCGGGCGGGACCAGGGGGCGATTCATGTGAGACGGAGGGGCGATGTGCCGAAACGATCTCCAACAGCTCGCGGGTCGGCCCTACCGCC
Organism: uncultured Salinivenus sp.; assembly: GCA_964601725.1. GTDB lineage: Bacteria > Bacteroidota > Rhodothermia > Rhodothermales > Salinibacteraceae > Salinibacter. The sequence goes on from CAZRPQ010000114.1 coordinate 3,999, forward strand.
AAAATGGACTCTCATGACTCGTGCCTCGTGACACTCCCGACGCCGACCTTCATTTCCCATCAGGGCGGCTCTGCCGGAGGATGATGACATCCGACCAGCCGGGGGCAAGCGCTCCCTAAAACGTCAGGTGGAGACGAGCATTCAGGGCACGGGGCGTGAGCCGCTTGGGAACCCGCTCGAAGCCTTGCGTCCAGGAGTAGTCGACCGTGTTGTCCATGTCGAAGAGATTGAGCACCTCGAGCGTAACCTCGAGCTCGACGGGACCGCCGATGCCGTTTTCAACCACCTCGATTCGCTTCGTCGCCCCCACGTCCACGCGCCGGTAGGCCGGGAGCCGGCCGCTCATCCGATTTCCGGGGTCCCTCCCGTTCGCCTCATTGTCACCGCCTCCATTTGGGTTGGGGGGAGGCACGGGAGGCGTATACGGCAGTCCGCTGCCGTACAACAGCCGCATGTGGACCTTCCAGGACTTGTCGCCCGGCACGTAGTCCTGCACGAACGCCGAGAAGGTGTGCCGTTGGTCGGCGGGACGGGGGAGGAGCCCGTCCCGGCGGCCGCGGAATTCCTCGGCGGAGCCCGGGGGCGCCTGCTCTGCGTACCGGTCCAGCGCCGACTCCTTGAACCGCTCCCGGGACATCATGAAGCTGTAGTTGAACCAGCTTTCCAGTCCCGGCACGAATTCGCCTCGAAGCTGCAGGTCGAAGCCGTAGGTGTAGCCGTCGGTGTCGTTGAATCCAGAGTAATTAACGCGTACGTCCTCGATAGTGTACGAGATGAGGTCACTCAGGTCCTTGTAGTATGCCTCCGCCCGCAGGTACAGACGCTTCTCCGGAAAGAAATACTCGCCTCCTAGCACATACTGGATCGATTTCTGGGACTTGATGTCCGGGTTGAGAGCGTCGTCAATCGTCTGCCCAAACTGCGGCGTGCCCCGGAGCTCGCGGTAGGTCGGTTTCTGATAGTAGATGCCCCAGGAGCCCGTGAGGGTCAGGCGATCGTTGGCCTGGAACCGAGTCGACAGACGCGGCGAGAGGGTCCACTCGTCGTTGAAGGAGAAGTAATCGGCCCGCAGACCTCCCGTAACCGTAAGTCGACCCTGGGTCGGGAGCACGTCTACGGCATCCTGGATGTAGGCCCCCATCTGCCGCTCATTGAAGGTGGACTGGTCCCGGACACTATCCACCTGTATTCGTGCAGGCTGAGGCGTTCCGTCAACATCTTCCCTCCCTTCAATAATCGTCTTCTCGTTGAGCCGGTCGTCAAAGTGCAGATCGCGCGCATGCCAGCCAAGCTTGAGGGTCTGCCGGTCGAGCGCCCATTCGTATCGCCCTCGTGCGGTGCGGCGCTGCACCTCGACCACATTGTCTGCGAAGCGGGTGACCGTGGACTCTCCTTGGAGAAAGCAATTGGTATCGTTGGCTTCTCCCGTCGGATCCACCTCGCACACCCGGCGATCGCTTTCGATATTAAAGTTCTCGGTTTCCCGCGTGCCGAAGTAGGCGAAGTCGTGTTCGAGCGTGAGCCGGTCGGTCGCCTCGGTGTGGAGCCGCACGCCTCCAAAAGTAGTGGTGTAGCCGTCCGTGCGGGCACCGGAGAGGGTGGAGCGGAGGGCCTTAAAATCTGTGTTTTCTTGATCCCTGAGGCTGATGACCCCAAAGTAGGTGGTCCGCTCTTCCGGTTCCAGGTCGAAGGCGTTGTCGGCCCAGATGCCGAGGGCCTCGATCGACACTCGATCTGAGATGCGGTAGTTGACAGTCCCCTGCACGTCCGTGAAGCTGGGGCTGTAGTCGCCCTTCAGATCCTGCGTCCCGAAGAAGCGGCCGGGCTGTGCGCGCCGCACCCCGAACGCCCATCCCAGATCGCCGTCGAGGGCCGACGACTGCGCATGGGCGGTGGCGTCGAGCGTGGAAATATCGACCGAACCGCTGAGCGGCTGGTCTTTGGGCTGGGCGTACTGCACGTCGAGCGCCGAGGAGAGCTTCCCCCCGTACTTCGCCGGGAAGCCGCCGGTGTAAAACGTGATGTCCGACGCCAGGGCCGGGTTCATGAGCCCCAGTCCTTCCTGCTCGCCCTGCCGGGGCCGAAACGGGAAGAAGATCTCGAAGCCGTTGATGAAGACGAGGTTTTCGTTGTAGCCGCCGCCCCGCACCGAGTACTGCTGGGAGAGCTCGTTATTGGTCGTCACCCCCGGCTGGGTCTTCAGAGCGCGGAAGCCGTCTTTGAACGGCGTGGGGATGTTCTGGACGTCTTCTGGATCCACTTTGTAGACCCCGGGCCGATCGGGCACCTCAGCCTCCGTGACCGTCACGCCGTCCATCTCCAGTACGGTCGAGGCGAGGGTCGCGTCCAGCCGAGTCGTCCCCTCCGTCACCGTTACCGAGTCGGTGTGCGACGAGAAGCCGATGGCCGAGAAGCGCAGGGCGTAGCGGCCTGTGGGGAGCTCCAGGCGATAGCGACCATCGGTGTCGGTCGCTGTGCCAAAGTCGGTGCCGCGGACCAAAACCGTCACGCCGGGCAGCGCTGCCCCGTCGATTGAGTCCGTCACGGTTCCGGTGACGGTGCCCCAGGTTTGGGCTTGAGCCGACGCGGACCATAGAAGACAGCACGCCCCAAGCAGGACGATACGAGACAGGCGCATGACGAGCAACGGATGCGTTCGAGGGAGCGGTGATAGCCGTATCAGTCAGGCAGGGGGCAATTGCGGATTGGGCAACAGAGCGACGAAGGGCCAAGGCGACCGGGCGACGTTCACGGACGCCGCGTCGCCTCGGGCGTCAGGAGATTGAGCACCACCATGTGATCCGACTCGCTTTCCAAAGGTTCCGGAACGGGCTACAGCCCCACCCATCGTGCGAGCACGAGCAGTTCCGCGTAGGGAGCGAGGCCCAGGCCCGTCCCCGCCGCTGCTTGCCCCAGCGTGTGGGCCCGGCTCCGC
>CAZRPQ010000115.1:0-6930 GCA_964601725.1 uncultured Salinivenus sp.
GCCTCCTTCAGCGCCTTCAGGTGCTGGGAGACGGTCGACTGGGCCAGCGGCAGGTCGTCCACGATCTCCCCGCAGACGCACTCGTCACGCTCGGCCAGCAGCCGCACGATGGCCAGGCGGGCCGGATGGGCGAGGGCCTTCAGGTGCTGGGCGAGACGGCGATCCGTGTCGGCAAAGGCAACGTCGGCGGTCGTGGGCATGGAACTGAGTCATTTCTATCGTTCATCGTCGATGTACGATAGAAGAAGGCGAGGCCTCTGTTCTCTCCCTCTCCGAAATTTCATACATCCCAGCGCTGGAAACCGGGCCCGGTCGTCGTAGTGCACACATGGTGGATTGCCGTGGAAAGTCTTCCGCTCCCGATCCCTCGTCTCGGACTCGCCCGGACGGGAACTGCACTGTGCCCCTGAGAGCCCTCCTTCCCTCGATGTCCCCCCCAACCGCTGCGTCCGATCTTCCCGACGACTCGCAGGAGACGAGCGCGAACCGCATTCTCGGCACGGCGGTCCGCCTGGCACGGCCCTTGGTCCGGGCCGTCGGATGTGTGGCGCTTACCGCCACGGTCGCCGGGGGCACGCTCTGGACGGTGGTCTGGTGGCCCGTCCCAATCCGGGCCGGATCGATCGTGGGAGCCGGACTCGCCCTGGCCGTGCTCCTGGTCCCGGCCGCGGTGCTCGGCCTCTTCTACGCTGGGCTGCGGGACCTCGCCGCCCTGCCGGACCGCCTCTCCGAGCGCGCCGCCCAGACGGTGGAGGCCTCGACCGGGACCTACCGCGCGGCCACCGACTCGTCGGCATCCTGGTGGGACCGCCTGCGCCGTCTTCTCAAGCGCATCTGGTCGCTCCGGTCCCTCGTCGCCGAGCACCGGGCGCTCCTGGTGCGGTACGGGGCGATGCTGCGCCTCGTCACGCCGGGCTTTCTGCTGCTCGTCGGTCTTGCCGCCGGGGCCGCGGTCCTGCTCGTGCCCGCGGCCCTGCTCGCGCTGCTCCTCGCCTGGACTCTGTAGATCCGTGTCCATGGACGAGGCCCCCGCCGCGGCATGTAACGAGAGACGGACTCCGCCCGTACCACCTCGTCCATGCTTCTCCTCAATCGCCTGCAGCCATGAGCTCCTCTTCCGGTTCAGCCGACCTCCTCCGGGTTTTGGTGTCCGTTCTCCTGCCGCCTCTGGGCGTTTTCTTGCAGGAAGGCATCGGCACCCAGTTCTGGATCAACATCCTTCTCACCCTGATGGGATACCTCCCGGGTCTTGTGCACGCCATCTGGATTATCGCCCGGCGGTAATTCCCTTCGTGCGGGCCTCGCGGACGGGACCAAACACTTCCTGACCGTCCGCTGCTCAGGAATTTCACTGCCTTCAGAGGGCCTTCAGGGGATTCGTCTGTCTCACCTGCCCATCTCGCCCATGAAGCAAATATTTCGCTGCCTGCTCACCGCTGTTCTCCTCCTGCTCGTGGCCGTCGGGCTGGAATACGCAGGGCTCGTCGACGTGCCCGGGCTCGACGTGACCGAGCTGGGCCTGGAGCCCCGCACCACGGTCGAGCGTCTGGAGGAAAATGGACCGGACCGGCCAGGGCCCGAGACGGATCCGGCCTCCGAATCCGCCGAGGCCGACACGCCCGAAATTCGACTCGTGTCCTGGAACCTGTACAATTTTGGCCGGACGAAGGACGACCAGGAAATTTCGGTGGCGGCCGAGACGCTTCGGGATGCCGATCTGGTGGCCGCGCAGGAGATCGTGACGTCCCCGCCCGGGGCGCAGGCCATCGGAAAGCTCGACCGAGAACTCGACCGCACGGGGGCCGCGTGGGACTATCGGATCAGCAGGGCCACCACCGGCCCCGGAACGGAGAAGTACGCGTTCCTCTGGAAGCCGTCCCGCCTCCGCCTCATGGGGCAGGCCTGGCTGGAAGCCTCCCTGGCCGACTCGATGGATCGGGAGCCGTACCTTGCCCGCTTCAAACATCGAACGAGCGGCCACACCCTCCTGGTGGCCAGCCTGCACGCCGTGCCCACCTCCAAGGACCCGGGGCATGAGATTGCCCTGCTCGACCGTCTGGACTGGCAGTACGAGACCGACCACGTCGTGCTCGTCGGCGACTTCAACCTCGACGAGGACGATTCGGCCTTCGACGACCTGCGCGGCCTCGGCTACGCCTCGGTGCTCGACGACCAGCCCACCAGTCTGCGGCGCAAGCGGCGCGACGGCCCCGAGGGTCACCTCGCCAACGAGTACGACAACATGTTCTACGAGACCGGCCCATTGCAAAGGACCCGCGGCGGCGTGCTCGACTTCACCCCTCGTTTCTCGTCGCTCAAGGAGGCCCGGAGCCTGTCCGACCATCTGCCGGTGTATACAGACGTGCAGTGGACCCGGCCGTCGCCTCCCGTTCCCTGATCGAGTCCTCCTCAGTCCGGCTCGGCCCCGCGGCGCCCCGGGAGGCAGCCGCACAGGTCGATCGATTGGCTCCCCAGTCCCATCTCCTTCGTGCCACCCGCGTACCCGTCGACGACTCGTCGAGTCGTGCCGCGACTTATCGAGTCCGTCGGACCGACCCGCGGTATGTCTGTACGACTCCACGGAGGTATTTCCGAGCGGGGGAGGGGTCTTCCCAACTCGTCTCGAGCATCGAATCGCATCACAAAAACAGCCCACACCATGCAGAACACCCGACTCCTCTTTCCTCTCCTTCTCGCCAGTGCGCTGTTCCTCGGACCGGGAGCCGTTGCACCCGTCCAGGCGCAGGAGCCAGATGATGACGCCCCGTCGGCGGCCTCCTCCATGACAGAGGAATCCATGGAGGAGGAAGGGAGCGGATTCTTCGCCGTCGGCACCCAGTTTACCGATCTCGGTCCCCTCAACAATCGGCTCAGCGGAGCCGGGTATCCGACCTTCACCTCGGAGATGGTCTCCCTCGGCGGGGGCGGCTACGGCGTCGTTGCCGACCGCCTGCTCCTGGGGGGAGAAGGGCACGGCCTCCTCACCGCGGACGGCAGCCGTCAGGGCCGGTCTGTGTCCGTGGGCGGAGGCTACGGCCTGTTCACGCTCGGCTACCTGTTTCGCCCAACCTCTCGTCTGCGGGTCTATCCTCAGGCTGGCTTTGGCGGCGGGGGACTCCGGCTCGAGATCGGGAGCCAGGGTGAGGCGGACGAATTCGATGACGTGTTGAACGATCCCAACCGCCGCGCCACGGTCGGGAGGGCGAGTCTTCTCGTGAGCCTAGGGGCCGGCCTTGAGTACCACTTCGGCGCACCGAACGAGGGCGGGCTTCGGCTCGGGCTGCAGGCCGGATATGTGATCTCGGCCCTCAACTCCGACTGGCAACTCGATGAGAACGCCCTCAGCGGCGGGCCGGACGCGACGATGCAGGGACCTTTTCTTCGCTTGACGATCGGTGGAGGCGGCGGGGACGACGAGGAGGAAGACGAGTAGCAACGCGAGCCTCGACAGTTCGCCCCTGTCCCGAACGTTTCGGTTAGCGGAGCGCGTCTACGGCAAGGCGTCGCAGTCGAACGCCGCCGTCCCCCGGACTCGTCCACGACGCATACAGGTGTCGGCCACTTCGCACGAGGCGCGGCATGCCCACCCCTCGTGAAGCAGAGGCGAGCTTCGCCATTGTGGCGGGGGACCTGGTCGCGCCGTCGGCCTGCGCGGGACGGACCCGGAGGGCCGCCCCGTCGTCGCTCTTGCCGAGCCAACTGACAACGGCCGTTCCATCCTCCAACAGCACCACGTCGACGCGTCCGGTCGGGGTGTCCTCCGCCACCACCACCGGATCCGAGAACTGCTGCCCCCCGTCGTCCGAGACCGCAACCTTAACACGGGGGTTTCCCTCGGGCGCCGTGTACCACGCCGCGGCCACGCGGTCCCCTTGGGCGGCCAGGGCCGGGCCGTTCACCGGACAGCCCTCGATCTGCCAACCGTCGTCGTGCAACAGCGCGGGCTCGGACCACGACTCGCCGTCGAACCGCACGAGTCGCATGTTGCGAATCTCCTCCGCCGAGCGGTCGCGGTAGGCCACGAGCGCCTCGCTGCCGGTTCGCACCGCGGTGGTGGGACAGCACTCGCAGGTGCGGCCGTCCAGCAGGGCCCGGTGCTCAACGGTTCCGGATGCATCGAGCACGGCGCCCCGAAGCGTCATCTCCCCCTGGTGCCCGCCTTGTCCGGCCATCTTGCGCCCGTCGAGCCACACGGCCAACAGACGATTGTCGGGCCACGGGACGAGGGAGGCAAAGCCGTGCTCAGTTTCGGTCCCGTCATCGTGGGGCGTAGTCGCCGGCTGCCACGTCTCCCCCGTGTTCGTCTGGGCAATGCGCACGGCGTAGGCAAGGGCGTCGGGGCCGTTGCTCTCCAGGTAATGCGCGGCGAGCCGCCCGTTGGGAAGGGGGCGCAGGGACGGCACGTCGGCCCAGTTCACGAACCAGTCGGATCCTTGCGCGGCCGTCCGGGGCTCGGTCCAACTCGTATCGTCCAGCGTGGCGTAGCGGAGGGCGTGCTGCTCCGTCCCCGCCGGCTCGACCCAACTCATCCAGACGGTGCCCTCCTCGCCCGCGTAGAGATGGGGCTGGCCGCTCTCCGGGGACGCCGGCACGTCCAGTTGGGTGGGCGAGACCGACCGGGCGTTCTCGGGCTGGCATCCCGTGGCGACGAGAAAAGACGCGAGAACGGCGCCCCAGAACGTGAGCGTGCGGGCCATTGGCAGCGTGGATCGATGCATGAGACGCGGGCGGGAATGGGGGCTTACTCTTCTCGGACGAAGAAGATGTAGTCCGTGGGGGGCGGCACAATGTCGGCCTCGCGCAGCACAAGGGCAATCTGGGCGCGGTGGTGCGTCCCATGGTTGACGACGTGGCTGAGGAGGTCTCGGAGCGGCGTCTCGAAGGATGTGCCCTTGGAGTTGGTGTACGCGATGGGCCGGTCGAGGTCGTGTGCGGCCCGCTCGTCGAGAACCGTCCGCCAGCGACGCGCACTGGCCTCGGCTCGCTCGGCACACGCCGCGAGGGCTTCGTCGACCCACAAGGCCACGTTGGCGTGGTCGGTCCCTTCCACGCGCCCAAACCACAGGTCCTGAGCTCGGAGCAGGTGACTGAACAGTTCGACGGCCCGATCCGGCGCGGCGTCGACCGCCTGCATCGCGGTAAGGACGCGGCTGTTGGCCCAGCGGGTGTACCGGAAGAGCGATCGAAAATCGCCGGCGGTGCGGGCCTGAGGAGTGGGCATGAGGCGGAGACCAGGGGCCGTTCAGCAGCAAATCGTGGAGCCCCAAAATTAACCGCTCGGGGCTCATTGTCAATCTCGACGTTCAATCAATCCGTTCGACAAGCCAAACTTCCGAGATTTCGCAAGTGTACTCGAACAGTATACCGCTCGCGTCGTACGCCGACGTGCTATGCCGGCGCGCCATCCGCTCCGGCCCCTCTCCGACTGCTCATCCACGGTTCATTCCCGCTCATGCACGAGCTCCTCGACTTTCCCGACCCAAACCTCTTCGGCGTCGAACTGAACGATACGCTGACGGAAGAGGATTATGAGGTCTTCGCTTCGACCCTGCGGAACCACCTCGAAGAGCACACCACGACGCGCGCGCTCCTCGTGATGAACGACGTGAACGACTGGACGCCCGAGGACCGCTGGGAAGACCTCGCGTTCGACATTCGCCATCTGCGCAACCTGGACAAGGTGGCGGTCGTGGGCGACGACCTGTGGGAGACGTGGCTCGAAAAGACGGAGCTCCTCTTCCCCATGTCTACGGTTCAGACCTACGCGGCCGAGGACCGCGAGGAGGCCGTCGACTGGCTTCGCGGCGACATGGAGGTTCCCGGACTGGGTCCCGGCAGCGTGTCCGACCCCGAGGCCACCGCTCGGGATGAGGAGTAACTCGACGCTTCTCTCCTTCGGAGTCTCCCTCGTTCCCAACGATGAGCGCTTCCTCCCTCACGGACATGGAGGCCACGGTGCTCCGGGCCGTGCACGCCCAGGAGGGCGCCGACCTCTACGAACTCGCCCAGGGGGTGGGCGCGGGGCCGCGCACCGTTCAGGAGGCCGTGCAGACCCTTGCTCAGCACGATTTCGTGCACGTCTCCGAGCGAGGCGTTCAGGTCCGGTGCACGAGGGCCGGGGATCAGTGGATCCGCCGCCATCAGTAGCCGGGAGACCGTGCCTCTCCGAGACAACCCCCCCCCACGCAATAGCAAAGCCCCGCCGCGGACGGCAGGGCTTGAGCGCCACCGGAAATAGAGGGAGAGCCAACGACCGGACTCGAACCGGTGACCTGTCCCTTACGAGGGGACTGCTCTACCAGCTGAGCTACGTTGGCTGCGTGCTGGAGAGTCATCCAGAGGAAACTTCACGATTGGACCTTCACTGAAGATCCCAGCCACGAGCACTTTCACGGTCGATTAACGGTTGGCCGCACGGTCGCCGCGGCCCGTCACCGCCCCCGATTTCACGCCCGATGATTCAGCTCGACGCCGTTACGAAGCAATACGGCGACGCCTACGCCGTGCGGGAGGTGTCTCTCACCGCCGAGGCCGAAGCGACGACGGTGCTCATCGGCCCGTCCGGCAGCGGCAAGTCGACCCTGCTGCGGCTGATGATCGGCCTCACGCAGCCGGACGCGGGCACGGTGGCCGTGGACAACCAGCGGCTGACCCCCGCAAACGTCCAGTCGCTCCGCCGTCGCATGGGGTACGTCATCCAGGAAGGCGGCCTGTTTCCCCACCTTACGGGGCGGGACAACGCCGCCCTCCTGGCCCGCCACCTCGACTGGGCGGAGGATCGAATTGACGCCCGCATCGAGGACCTGACGCGGCTCGTCCAGCTCGATCCGGACCGCCTTTCGCAGTACCCCACGGAGCTTTCGGGGGGACAGCGCCAGCGGGTGAGCCTCATGCGCGCCCTCATGCTCGACCCCGACGTGCTCCTGCTCG
>CAZRPQ010000116.1:0-6892 GCA_964601725.1 uncultured Salinivenus sp.
CAGGCCCCTTCGACTCCCTCCTCCCTTTGCTCGTCGGTCGCTCAGAATGACTTTTGATTAACGTATTTGTGCTGATCTACTTAGTTCGAGAGCAGAATCTTCCCCCGAACCGTCGTCCCCCCAGCCTCGACCGTGTACAGGTACGGGCCCGTCGGCAGCCGGAGGCCCGACGCGTCGGTCCCGTCCCACACCATCTCCTGCTGCCCCGCCGATTCCTCCTCACGGAGCGTCCGCACGCGGTTCATGCCGAAGTCGTAGATGGTGACCTCCACCGTCTGCGGCTCCGGAACCTCGTACACGATGCGCACCGCGTCGTCCCGGGACGGGATGAAGGGATTGGGGTAAGCGTAGGTCTCGACGTCGGGCACCTGGTCGGTCGGCTCTTCCGGGTTGAGGGGCACCTCGGTCCGGAAGAGCTGCCACTGGGGCGCGGACCCCTCCTCGTTGCCGGGCAGCAGACGGGCCTCCTTCGCCTTATCCAGGCGCAGCAATCCCTCCGTCGTGCCCACCCAGAGCGCCGAGGGCGTCACCTCCACAGACCGCGCCGTGATGCGTCCCGGCAATGCCTGATCCGAATCTGCGAGGGGAACCTCCTCAATGGTGCGCCAGGTGTCCCCCTGATCGTCGGAGACAAAGAGGCCGGACTCGGCGGCGGCATAGACCTGATTCGGGCGGGCGGCCACGTCGTTGACCTGCTCGCCAATGAGGGGCTGGCGAAAGGTCTCCCCGCCATCGGGCGTCATCGTAATTCCGGTGCGCTGGATGAACTCGCCCCCCTGTGCTCGCAGGGTGGCCATCCAGATCGGATTGCGCTCGCTGGGACGGGGTTGCTCAACCAATTCGAACACAATCTGTCCCGTCAGGCTATTCGGGGTCCCGTCGGGCCGAAACAGGCGCCAGGCGCGGTCCCCGCTCGGGCCTACGTCCTCCGGCGTCGATCGATTGAGCCCGGCCCCCGTCCCGGCCCACACCGTGCCCGTCTCGTCCACCAGCACGCTGAACACCTGATAGTTTTGGAAGCCCCGATTGTCTTCCAGAGGGGGGGCGACGAGGAAGTCGTACGACATGGACGGCTCGATGCGGGTGCTCGTGTCGGGCGGGAGCACCACCCGCGACCATGACTGCCCTTGATCGACCGATCGTCGGAGCCCACTGCGCGACCCTGCAAGCCAGACTGTGTCGGGCCCCGCAATGGCGAGGTCGCGAGGCGCACTGCCCGCCTGCTGCGTGATCGGTTCCGCCGGGAGCGTAGACCCGCCGTACGTCACAGTCGTGTCGGCCGGGTCGTCGAGAGGGGCGGGACGCTCTTCGAACGATTCCCCCCCGTCGGCGGACACCAGAAATCCACCGGCCCCAATCGAACTACCGCCCGCGTCGAACGCAAGTCCGGCCCAGACGGTGGACCCCGATCCGATTTTCGCATCCGCGGCCAAGGAGAGGACGATATTGCCACTGCCCTCTCCAAGCCGTTGCTCAACCGCCGGATCCTCCGGCGCAAACAGCGCATCCTGTTCCGCTGCGTAGACGGTGAGCAAAGGGCCGATCCAGAGCGAATCGCCCGCCGCGGCGAGCTCCTGGACCGTGTTGCTCGCGATCGTGGGCGTGGGGCGAAGCTCCTGCAGGCGCACGTGCGCCCGCTCCTGACCGCTCGCCGGGGCCACCCCCACGCCCAACACGCAAAGACATACGAGGAGTCGCTTCATCGGCCGTCTGGACGTCTATTCATTTCCACGGAAGGACGTGCATCTCTGAATTCGACCGCCCGTTCAGACGTCGTCTCGGCACCCGACGAATCCGCGGGCACAAACCGGAATTGCCCCGTCACCTGGTTGCTCGCCAGGCTATCGTCGTCGACAGCAAAGGCCCGCACCGTGTAAATTTCGTCGATGAGGGGGAGTGAGAGGGTGAGCCCCGCTCCGTACAGCGGGCGGTCCTGGGCGGGAAGCGTCCCCGACAGTGTGCCCCGCGGGTTCGACGACGGCTCGAGCACAAACACGACGCGCTGGACCGTGCCGTCCGGGTCGGTTGCCCGTACCGAGTCGATGACGATCGGCACCTGAGCCGTAGAGTCCTGCACCTGGTCGGGCGGCAGATCCGACTCGTGGAGGCTGTCGGGGACGACCTGGAGGCCCGCGACCGAGGGCGGCTGTGTCTCCTCCGGCGTCGACACCGTGTCGCATCCGCCCAGCACCAGCCCCCCGACGAGCACCACGGCCCCCACCAAAATCGAAATAAGAGACCCGTGGGGCCGTCCGCCCAGGACGGCTCTACCCTCGGTTCGGGATCGTTTTCCCAGCATACACAGACGGATTCAGGATTAACGTTACAGCGTGCTCAGCGGCTGCAGGCTGAAGCAGAGAATGAAGATGGCAATCGCCGCGTACCCTAGCATCCGGCGCGTGGGGGTCAATCGCTGCGGCTGCATCACCGGGGGATGCTTTACGCGAACGAGAAAGATGATGAGCAGGCTCCACACCAGCCAGCCGGTCCATCCGAGATCGAGCCCGAGCGCCATGGCCCCGGCCACGCCGCCAAGGAGACCGCCCAGTCCCAGCAGGGTGCGCCGCGAGGTTCCCCCAAAGATCTTATACAGGTATCCATAGTAGATGGCCGCCAGGATGATCCACGACGATCGGCCCAGCCAGGGCCCCATCTCGTACAGCGCCTGACGCGTCTCCTCCATGAACCCGAGCCCTCCCGACCACAGTAGCACAAACACGAAGCCCTGCGCAAAGCGGCGGTGCCACTTGTCTCCCAGCAGGGCGTACAGCACGTGCCCGCCGTCGAGCTGCCCCACCGGAAGCAGGTTGAGCGCCGTGAAGAACAGCCCCAGCCATCCGGCAAAGAGCACCGGGTAGTGGTACATCTCGTACATCGGCGGCACGTTCGCAAAAAACTGCGACAGGACCCAGTAGAGGGGCGTGCTCCCCACCACCATGATGAACGTGCCGTCGCCCGTCTCGGGCGGCGTGTCGGGGAACGTGCCGTACTGCCGGATGTGCGCCTTCAGGGCCTCGTGGCCCGGCAGGTCGAGCAGGTACTCCGGGGGCGGCAGGGTCGCGAAGCCGTAGATCAGCGCGCCGAGCGCCACCACGAAGCCCGCCAGCGGCCCCGCCACGCCAATGTCGAAGAGCGATCGGGTGCTCGGGATGCGCTGCCGAATGCTGATGACCGCCCCAAAGTTGCCGATGCCGTTGAACGGAAACGGGATGTAGTAGGGCAGCGACGTGCGCACCTTGTGGTAGCGCGCCGCAAAGTAGTGCCCGAACTCGTGGACCGTGAGGAAGGCGAGGAGAGGGATCGCGTAGCGCAGGCCGTCGAGGAGCCAGGCCTGGTTGACGGTCACGAAAAGGAGCGATACCGTTTCGTCCTGCGCCGCGTAATAGAGCGGGCGGTTGGCCCACCAGGCGGCCCCCACGTAGACCGTGGATACCAGGGTGAGGACAAACAGGAGCAGGTGCAGCCAGTAGCGGTCGGTCGCGGACTGGCGCGGGGACTCCGTCCTGGCATTCGGTGGCTGCTCCACCTCGACGGACTCCACCTCTACGGACAGGTCGTCAGACGATTGGTTCGGTTCCACAAGCGAAGGGGTACGTCGGTAGCGAGCGAAGTGCGGCCAAGCCCTCTTCGCGTCAGCGAAGCGCGGCGAGTCCAGCCTCAATACGGTCCAGGGCCGTTTCGAGATCCTCCATCGACGAGGCGTACGAGAGGCGCAGCCCGCTGGGACCGCCAAAGGCAGGGCCGGGCACGAGGGCTACGTCGTGCTCCTCCAGAAGGTAGAAGCACAGATCGCTTCCGTCGTTGATGGTCGAGCCGTCGGGCGCGTCGGCCCCGAAGAAGCTCGACAGGTCCGGATACAGGTAGAAGGCCCCTTCGGGAGTAGGACAGCGCACTCCGTCGATGGCGCGCAGGCGCTCCAACACCCGGTCGCGACGGCGGCGGAAGGCGGCCACCATCTCGTGCACCGGCCCTTTGTCCATCTCCAGGGCCGCCACGCCGGCCTTCTGCGTGATGCTGCAGGGGGCCGACGTAAACTGTCCCTGAATCTTGGCCGCGGTCTGGGCAATCGGTTCGGGGGCCGCCATGTAGCCGAGGCGCCAGCCCGTCATCGCGTACGCCTTGGAGAACCCATTCACCGTGATCGTCCGGTCCTTCATGCCGGGGAACGACGCGAAGGCTCGGTGCTCGGCGTCGTAGATCACGTGCTCGTAGATCTCGTCGGAGACGACGAAGACCTGTTCGTGGTCGCGCAGCACGTCCGCGAGGGCCGCCAGTTCCTCGGGCGGATACACCGTGCCGGTGGGGTTGGAGGGCGTGCAGAGAATGAGGATCCGCGTGCGCTCGGTAATGGCCTCCTCGAGCGCTTCGGGGGTTAGGCGGTACTCCTCCTCGACGCCCGTCGAGACCACCACCGGCTCGGCCCCACTGAAGCGGGCCATCTCGGGGTAGCTCACCCAGTAGGGCGCGGGCACGAGTACCTCGTCGCCCTCGTCGCAGAGCGCGTGGATGGCCAGCGCGAGGGATTGCTTGGCCCCGTTCGAGCACACGACCTGATCCGGCGTGTACGACAGGTCGTTGTCTCGGTTGAACTTGCGACAGATGGCCTCTCGCAGCTCCAGGGTCCCCGTGTTTTCGGTGTAGTGGGTAAAGCCGTTCCGGATGGCCTCCACGCCCGCATCGGCAATCGGCTCCGGCGTGTCGAAGTCCGGTTCCCCCGCACTGAGGGCCACCACGGGATGCCCCTGTCGGCGCCGCTCCTCGGCGCGGGACTTCATGGCGAGCGTGGCGGACGGCTGCATCGCGTCCACGCGGTCATTGAACCGGATGGTGTTCGTTGAGGGAGACATGGTCTATCGATACGTGGAAAATTTCGGTAAGGGGACCGCTGTTTTCTTCCGGACGGGCTCGCTCTGATACATCCGGGGCGAGTGGGCGAAAGGGTGAGCGGGCGTGTAAGAGATATGCTCTCGAAGTGTCCACAGTTTTCTCCCTTTCCCCCTCTCCCCCTCCCCTACGCCACCTCCGCTGGGGCCGCGTGCATCTCGAAGTCGTCGAGAAAGCGGGTGTCAAAAGCACCGCGCTTAAAGCGCTCGTCGTCCATGAGCTGCCGGTGAAACGGAATCGTCGTCTGCACGCCCTCCACGACGAACTCATCGAGCGCCCGGCGCATCTTGCGGAGCGCGTGGTCGCGCGTCTTCCCGTAGGCGATGAGCTTGGCGATCATCGAGTCGTAGGTGGGCGGAATTCGGTAGCCGGAGTACGCGGCGGTATCGACCCGAATGCCGTGGCCGCCCGGCTGGTGAAACGCCGTAATGTCGCCCGGGGCCGGGCTGAAGTTGTTGAAGGGATTCTCGGCGTTGATGCGGCACTCGATGGCGTGTCCCTCCATCGGGGGACGCTCGCTCTCGATGGTTTCCCCCATGGACACCCGAATCTGATACTCCACCAGGTCGCAGTCCGTCACCTCCTCGGTCACCGGATGCTCCACCTGGATCCGCGTGTTCATTTCCATAAAGTAGAAGTTGCGGTCGGCCCCGACAAGAAACTCGACCGTGCCGGCGCCCTCGTAGTTGACCGCTTCCGCCCCCCGGATGGCCGCCTCGCCCATCTCCGTGCGGAGTTCCTCGTCGACGATCGGGGAGGGGCACTCCTCCACGAGCTTCTGGTGCCGCCGCTGGATGGAGCACTCCCGCTCGCCGAAATGCATCACGTTGCCCTCGCCGTCGCCCAGGACTTGAATCTCGACGTGACGGGGCTTCTCCACAAACTTTTCGATGTACACCTCGGGGTTGCCGAAGGCCGCATCGGCCTCGGACCGGGCCCCGTTGAAGGCGCGCTCGAAGCCGTCCGCCTCCCGCACCAGCCGCATCCCGGTGCCGCCCCCGCCCGCGGCCGCCTTGACCATCACCGGAAATCCGATGCTGGAGGCAATCTCGTAGGCGGCATCGAGATCCTCCACAATGCCGTCCGACCCGTCCACGATGGGCACCCCGGCCTCGTGCATCTCTTTCTTTGCCTTCGACTTCTCGCCCATCAGCCCGATGGTCTCGGCGGACGGGCCGATGAACTCGATGTCGTTGTCGGCACAGATCTGGCTGAACTCGGCATTCTCGGCGAGGAAGCCATAGCCGGGATGGATGGCGTCGGCCCCGGTCACCTCCGCCGCGGCAATGATGCGGTCGGGACGCAGGTAGCTCTCGCTGGACGCAGCGGGCCCGATGCACACCGCTTCGTCGGCGAAGCGGACGTGCAGCGCGTCGCGGTCGATCGTGGAGTACACCGCCACGGTGTTGATCCCCATCTCGTGACAGGTGCGGATGACCCGCAGCGCAATCTCGCCGCGGTTGGCGATCAGTATTTTTTGGATGTTACTCATTCGGGGTGGATGTCTTTGCCACGTGCACGCTTCTTCCGTCTACTGCCAGGTTCCGAAGGCGCGATGCATGATTCGGGACGTATTTCGTATTGCGTATTTCATGTTCTTCTTCCCCTACTTTCGATACCCCTGCCGATTGCAGACGCTCGAAACGGATTTTCCTTCACAAACATGGCGAACCCGGCGTTCTGAAAAGATGGGTGTCGAAGATGGCTTCGTACGCAATACGCACTACGCAATACGCATTCTGGACGGAGGGAAAACGACCGATCGGAGCGGCACGATCCTCGAGGAAGCGGAAAAGATTCAACATACAAACGGCCCCGGATTATCCCGGAGCCGTGAGCGCCGCGTGAGAGCGGACCTATCCCTCGTCGATCACAAAGAGGGGCTGGTCGAACTCGACCGGTTCGGCGTCTTCGACCAGGATTTCTTCGATCGTCCCGGACGTCTCACATTCAATCTCGTTCATCAGCTTCATCGCCTCGATGATGCACAGCACGTCGCCCTCCTCCA
>CAZRPQ010000117.1:0-6881 GCA_964601725.1 uncultured Salinivenus sp.
ACGAGTTGTGAGTCACGAGTTGTGAGTCATGAGTTATGAGTCATGAGTTATGAGTCATGAGTTATGAGTTCAGGTCAGGAGGAAAGCAACCACACAACTCATGACCCGTGGCATCCTACCCGTGCGTCCGTTCAAACTCGTCCATGAACTGCACGAGTGCGTCGACCCCGTCCTCGGGCATCGCGTTGTAGAGAGAGGCGCGGATGCCACCCACCGTGCGGTGTCCCTTCAGACTGAGCAACCCGCGCTGTTCGGCCTCCTTGAGAAAGACCGGCTCCAGGTCCGGGTCGTGGAGGCGGAACGTCACATTCATCATCGAGCGCGAGCCCGGCTCTACCGTGCCCCGGTAGAAGCCTGTCCCGTCGATCTTATTATACACCTTGCCCGCCTTCCGCTTGTTGATGGCGTGGATGGCGTCGAGGCCGCCCTGGTTGCGAAGCCACCGGCCCACCTTCTCGACCATGTAGATGGGGAAGACGGGCGGCGTGTTGAACCGGCGCTCGGCGTGGGTGCCGTAGTCGAGCATCGTGGGCAGCGGCTGCTTGCGCTGCTGCAGGAAATCGTCGTGGACGAGCACCACGGTCACGCCCGCCGGGCCGATGTTCTTCTGCGCCCCGGCGTAGACGAGCCCGTAGCCCTCCAGGTCCATGGGGCGGCTCAGAAACTCGCTCGATGCGTCGGTCACCACCGGGGTGTCGAGCACCGGGTCGTCGGTCATCTGGTTTCCGTTGACGGTCTCGTTGGTCGTGATGTGGACGTACGACGCATCCGGGTCCAGGTCCCAGTCCGCCACGTCCGGCACGTACGAAAAATCATCCGCCTCGCTGGAGGCCGCGATGTTCACACCGCCCACTCGCCGAGCCTCTTTCACGGCCTTGGTGCCCCACCGGCCTGTCACCACGTAGTCGGCCACGCCGTCCTCGGGCAGGAAGTTGAGCGGCACCTGGTAGAACTGCATCGAGGCGCCGCCCTGCAGGAAGAGGATGTGCCAGTCGTCGTCGAGGTCGAGCAGGGCGCGGAGGTGCTCGCGGGCTGACTCTTCGATCTTGTCGTAGGCGGGGGAGCGATGGCTGATCTCCATGACCGACGCCCCGACGTGGTCGTACACCGGCAGCTCGTCTTTCGCCTCCAGCAGGACCTCTTCGGGGAGCGTGGCGGGACCGGCCGAAAAGTTGTACTGACGCTGGCTTCGATCAGCAGGCGTGGCGGTCCCGGGAGACGGCATGTCCTCAGTAACAGGCATATTCGAACGGTGGGATCAGTTTTTCAGAAGCGAGCGCAAGAAGCAGAGCCGGGGACGCCCCCGCAGGTACACAGAGGTGCCGCTGGGCATCGTTCCATTGACGACGACAATGTAGGCAACGAAACCGTGTCGTGCAACGACCAGCGCCGGCGCCCGCCGTCTCCGAAATGGTGTTCCACAGCAATGCCCCTGCACAGAAACGCCATGCAGGGGCAAAGAGTCTACGCTGGATGAGGCAATCCCGACTCGCCGGGACCAAACGGCCGGCGCTACGGGGTGACGATGTTGCCGTCGCCGCCTCCTGATGGTCCACTCGGGCCGCCTCCGGGCGAGCCACTTCCTTCAGCCACGTCCACGACTTCGATGTCGAAGATGAGCTTACGCCCCGCCAGCGGATGGTTTGCGTCGATGGTCACCGAGTCTTCACCGAGCGCTGTGATGAGGACCGGAACGGTCTGCCCATTTTCGAGCCGCAACTGGAGCTGTTGCCCCACCTCCGGATCGACCTCCCCGGGAATCTGGTCGCGATCCATTTCCATGACCATGTCTTCGCGGTGCTCGCCGTATGCTTGCTCCGGCTCGACCTCGGTTGTCTTCGAATCGCCCGGCTCCATGCCGGTCACGGCCTCCTCGAAGCCCGGGATGACGCGGTTTTCACCAATGGTGAAGCTGAGCGGCTCCCCGTCCTCCGAGGAATCAAAGATGGTCCCGTCCTCTAGCTTGCCGGTGTAATGGACTTGGACCTCGTCTCCTTCATTCGCTTGTGCCACGACGCTGTTTGTGTCTGTTGCTAAGGGGGTTGCGAAATGCATCAATCAATTTGGTGCTACGCGCCGCCGGAACCAGTGTTCGGGAATTTGTCTGGATCGCACGTTCTTTACGTGCAGGGCACCTGCCCCGGCACGGTCGCCCTCTCCGCACCTGCCTCCACGACGCATCCTCTCCACAATTCGGTGGAGGTGCGACGAACTCGTAAGGGAACCGGACCGCTGTAACGATGGCGTGGTTCCGCCGCTTCAATGGGACATTGCCGCGGAATTGGGGGTTATACCACTGCAATTTTTCTCAGACCAGAAACACACCCCCTTATGTCTACCCTCCTATCTCGCATTTCCCTCCTCGCCGTTGTTGGCCTCACCCTACTTGCCGGCCCAGTCGCTGCCCAACAGAGCGACATGGACGCCGACCAGCCCGACATTGTGGACACGGCCGTGCAGGCCGACAATTTTGACACCCTGGTCCAGGCCCTGAAGGCCGCAGACCTCGTCGGTGCGCTGCAGGGCGAAGGCCCCTTCACAGTGTTTGCGCCCACGGACAAGGCGTTCGCGGCCCTGCCGGACGGCCAGCTTGAGGCCCTTCTCCAGGACGAGAATATGGAGCAGCTTCAGGCCATCCTGAAGTACCACGTCGTGAGCGGCAAGGCCATGGCGTCGGACGTCACCGGCCTGGATGCCGCCCCGACCCTTGAAGGACGGCCCGTTCAGTTCCAGGTGAAAGACGGAGCTGTGAAGCTGATGGGTCAGAACACGGCAACCGTCGTGCAGGCCGACATCGAGGCCTCAAACGGCGTCATTCACGTCATTGACAGCGTGCTGCTTCCGCCGCAGCAGCAAGAGGATGAGGCCACGTCGGATTCCGGATACGAAAAGTAGGGTTCCGCTTCGACATTGTACGCAGTCAAGGGGTGTGGCGTCTCGCCACGCCCTTTTTCTGTTTGGGGGGGTCAGGAGAACGCCCGGGGCGCGTTGTTCTCTCGCTCCCGGTAAAGCCGCTCGACGACCACCATGTGAGGAAGGGTCATGACGGCGATCGCGATGAAGAGAAGGGCAATCATCTCCGTTTCTGACCCGAACGACCGCGTCACGGCGTAGAGCCCGCCCAGGCCCACAAAGGGCAACGCAGTAAAAAGAAATGCCTCCCGGTAGAAATCAGTCATCGACATCGCCTCGCCGCGACGCCGGAAGAAGCGGAGGAGCTCCAGGATGTGACCCAGCGCGTGCCAGCCGCCGAAGTAGACCGAAAACGCAACGAGGGGATGCACGAGCCCAAACAGGGCCGTGAGCACGGCGACGTTGAGCGCCTCTCGTCCCACCGCCCACGGCGCGCTCGGATTTGCCCTCAGCGCGCCTCCCCCGAGGGCGGCGACGTGCTGGCCCACGAGGCCCGCAAAGAGGGCCCCCGGCGCCGTCGTCACGAGGGGCCAATCGAGCAGGTGGACGCCGCCGATGGCCTCAAAGATGGGGTCGACGATCTCTGGGAACGCCACGATGGGCAGCCCGAGGAGGAAGAGGCCGCGCGAGAGGTACAGGAGCCGCGCCGGGAGGGGCGGGAGTTGCCAGTATGCCAGGTCGGCCTGCCCGAAGTGGTACATGGTCATGACCAGGAACAGGGCGAGGCTCCAGGCCGGTGCCACGATCCAGAGTCCCCCATAAAGCGCCATCGCCGCCAGGTATCCCCCGTAAAATTTGGACTGGTCGGTCCACGTCCGGTTGAGATCCCACAGCCGGGCAGCAACGAGGTGATCGATGGCCCCATGGGGAATGCCGGTGAGGGCAACGGCGACGAACAGAATGGCGAAGGCCCCCGCCCCCAGCCCAACCCCGCTCCATGCCCCAATCCCAATGGTGAGAAGGGTGACGACGAGTACACTCCCGTAGATGTGTGGGGAGCGAATGGAGACCGGATCGGCCATCTGCACGGCACTGGGTAGCTCAGAGAATGACATGGGTGGGGCTCCAGTATAGGCAATGGTACAGTTGAAGTTCACCCTGGAGGAGGGCACTCGCATGTTGCGCTCTCGTCATTGCGGGCGCACTCATCGCTGGGGCCTTCGTCATTCAGGTCCAGCGCCCGACAACGCAGCAGCCCCGTCCGGAACGCATTCTTTACCGGACAGAGCGGGTTCCGGTCGTCGTGAGCGCACTGGCCGTGGGGACCTTCGCGGTCCTCCTCGTTCGCCCGTCCACGCGGGGGCTCCGTCGGTTTGGGTGCGCGGGACCTCAGGCGCCGGGTCGGGGCGGGCCTGCTGGGGGCGGGGCTCCACCTGCGGCCGCCGCTAGGGCCCGGGCGAATGAAAGATTTTTGTACATGATTCTTTGCTCGAATCCAACAACCGGGAGCGCTTCCTTCACCGAATGATCGTGGTGGTGAAGATCCTCCCAGGATAAAACTCTATCCCCCTTAACCCTGTTGATATTGTGGGTCTATTTGGGAAGGGCAGGCAGCACGGGACCTCTTACATCCCCTCCTGTCCGGTTCTCACCCGGTCCTCACTCTTCGACGAGTGGAAATAGCACCCGCATAGAGTTAAATTTTACTCACAAAATATACAGCATTACATGACTGTGTACATTACACTCGCTTTCTTCTGGACGGCATACATGGCGATTGAGACGTACGTCTTCAGTCGGCCCCAGTCCCGTCCCCACTTCGTTGGATTTCTGATCACCCACACGCTTTTGGCTCCGGTGTCGTTCGTCCTTTCGGCGACGAGTGGTGTGCTCCGTGAGCGCATCGAGACCGCCTACCGCGGCGCCTCGGAATCGAAGCGCCAATTTGCCCGAACAGGCCGCAAAAAGCTGATCGGGTAAGCGTTCGTCTGCTTCTTTCTATGGAGAAGCAGCCATCGACATTGTGAGAAGGCTGCTACGCTTGTTCGTCTGGCCGCTGTGGGGACAAACCCTCCAGCGGCCATTCGCATTTGAGCATCCAAATGGTTTCTTCACCACACCTTTCTCCCGTATGCCTGCGCGTTTCCTTGCCGGAATTGGAGCCCTCTGCCTGACGGGAGTGCTCGCGGCCGGTGTCCTGCTGGGCACCGCGAACGGCCCTTCGTCCCGCCACACGGCGTCCCCCGACACGACCGACACCTCCGATCTCTACTCCCAGCGTCCCCCGAGCCGAAATGGCATCGGCAAGGTGTACATGGGCCGCGAGATCTCACAGGTCATGGGCCACCGCGGGGCAAGCTGGCTGGAGCGTCCGGCCCGGGAGACAAAGGAGCGCCCCGACCTGCTGGTGGAAAATCTACCGCTGGACCCCTCCGACACCGTGGCCGACATCGGTGCGGGCACCGGCTACCTCACGTTCCGGGTCGCGCCGCGGGTGCCGCAGGGCAATGTCTTCGCGGTCGATATTCAGCCGGAGATGCTAAACATGATCCGCGAGCGGATCGAAGAGCGGGACGCCGAGAACGTGATTCCGACCCGCGGCACGGTGAAAGACCCGCAGCTCCCGGCCGACTCGATCGACCTCGCCTACATGGTGGACGCCTACCACGAGTTCTCGCACCCGTACGAGATGATGACGGCACTGGTGGAGTCTCTCACTCCTGGTGGACGCGTGGTGCTCGCCGAGTACCGGAAGGAAGACCCGAGCATTCCAATTAAGACGCTGCACAAAATGACGGAGAAGCAGACCCGGAAAGAGATGCGGGCCGTGGGGCTGGAATGGGTGGAGACGAAGGACATGCTCCCCCGCCAGCACTTCATGGTCTTCCGGAAGCCGGTGGACTGAGAGGCCCTCCTGCGTCTTGCCCGTCCCACGCCACGGCGTTTGGACCGGGGAGCCGTGCGGAGCGGGGTGGCTGACGGTTCGGCGGGCGGGTGGATCCCTGCCCGACTCATTTGGCCGTACGGAAATATTTCTGGGGTGATCGATTTGGGACGGAGCACGCACGCGCTTCCTGTCCTGCTCGCTCCATGTTCCAAATCCGTGGTTCTTCCTCCGCCTCGCGGTTTATTTCCGTCGCCGCTTTGGCACTCTTTTCCCTCGCCCTGCCCGCGCAGGGACAGTCCGTCCATGAGCCGACGCTTCCGGACCTGACGACGGGGAGGACGACTTCCGTCGGTTTCTCGCTGGACGCAGAGCTCGCGCCCCGGACGAGCCTCCCTCTGCCCGTGCCTCCCCTCCGCTTTCCGTCCTCGGACGACCGCCGCGTTCGGTTCGGGCAGGTCCTGGCTGGAAGCACGATTGGGGCGGCGCTGGGCGGACTGTTGGGGGGCCTCCTCATCGCCGCCGCCTCCGACCCGGACCAGCGGCGGCCGTACGCGGACGACGAACAACGTCTGGAAAGCATGGCCCTCCTCCTCTTCGCCGGGGGCCCGCCTGCAGGCGCGGTCCTTTACTCCGACATCCCGCGGGACCAGACGGGGGCCTACGTCATGGCGGTCCTGGGAGAGCTTGTCCTGGGTGGGGGAGCCGCGGCGCTCGGGGCCGCGATCGGAGGCGACTCTGAGGACGGGCAGCTGCTCGGCGCACTGGTTCTCGGGGGGCCGGGCGTGGTGTTCGGGGCCGCCGGGGGGGCGACGCTGGCCGCCCCGGACGAGCCCGATGGCGCGTTGCGCTACGAAGATGGCACATGGACCGCCCACCCGCCGACCCTCCGGCCCGGCGTCCACCTGCGGCCCCGGCCAGGGCTGCACGGAACCGTGCCGCTCGTGACCGTGGAGCTGTGAGCCCGTTTTCGAACCAAATTGCGTGGGACTGCTCCCCCGACCGTCGCGCTGCGAATCGAAAGGTCCCGAGGAGCAGCGAGGACGGCGATCAAGCGAGGGCGTCTTCCAGGTGCCGATCCATCGCCACGGCCTCGCGGTGGTCGCCGAAGTCGTAGGCCATGTCGCCCCAGTCGAGCGGGGCG
>CAZRPQ010000118.1:0-6857 GCA_964601725.1 uncultured Salinivenus sp.
AGCACCCTCTTTCCTGTGTCCATTTTCCGCTCGGAAGCACCATGAGCACCGCCGTTGCCCGTCGCCAGCTGACCGTCGAGGAGTATCTCGACCTCGACGCCGAGGCCGACGAGACCCGCTATGAGTACCTCGACGGGCGCGTGTGGGCCCTCGCCGGGGCCACGCCCCCCCACAATCTGGTGAAGGACAACATTCAGGGAGAGTTCTATCTCGAACTGCGTCCTCAGGGATGTCGCAGCTTCACGTCCGACCAGCGCGTCAAAATCAGCGAGACGCGGTACGTCTACCCCGACGTGGTCGTCGTGTGCGGCCCGCCCGAGTACACCGATGAGTCGCCCCCGTCGCTCGTGAATCCGGAACTGCTCGTGGAAGTGACATCCTCCTCTACGGCCGATCGGGACCACCAGGACAAGCTCGACGCGTACCTCCAGCTCGATAGCCTCCAGGAATACTGGATTGCCTCCCCCTCGCGGGTCCTGATCACGCAGTACGTGCGACAGGGCGACGACTGGATCGTCCGCTCCGTGCGGGACCGCGACGCGACCCTCCGCTGCGAGGCGCTGGACGTAACACTGAGCCTGGACGACATCTACGCCCTCGTGGAACTTGAGGAGGAATCCTCTTCGGATGAACGGGCGGACGAGACGTAGCCTTCCGGAACGCTCCCGCGCACCGAACGATCTGGCACGCAGGCGTTTCGCTGTTGGTCGCACGGGGGGCCGCCCCCCGTCCACACTCATCCTCTTTCACAAAATCAGCCGTTCCCACATTATGGAACCGCTCGAAAACCGCGTCGCCCAGGGCGAAATTGAGGTCTACAACCTCGCTGACCTGTGGGACGACGCCCCCCTTACGGAGCTCGACATCAGTACCTTCCTCGTGGAGGGCCTGATGTTGAAAGAGAAGGAGTTTCGG
This sequence comes from uncultured Salinivenus sp., assembly GCA_964601725.1. Classification (GTDB taxonomy): domain Bacteria; phylum Bacteroidota; class Rhodothermia; order Rhodothermales; family Salinibacteraceae; genus Salinibacter. The sequence continues at coordinate 916 of CAZRPQ010000118.1, forward strand.
GACGCCGTCGAGGAGCACGACTGGTCCCAGTACGAGGACGAGCACGTGGCCCTGTACTGCTCGACCGACGCCATCGTGCCGACTTGGGGCCACATGCTGATCGCCTCGGAGCTGAAGGGCACGGCCCGCTCTACCACCATTGGACGGGCGGACGCCCTCCGGCGCGAATACTACACGGCGGCCCTCGCGGACGAGGACTGGTCGGCATACGAGGACAAGCCCGTCGTCATCAAGGGCTGTGGAGATGACGTGGTGCCGGAGATGGCCTACGTCCATGCCACGCAGCAGCTGCAGGAGGTGGCCCGGAAGCTGATGTACGGCGAGCCGTGCTCCTCCGTCCCCCTCTGGCGCCGTCCCGAGAAGGACACCGAGAAGCCCGACGCTGAGGCCGTGGGCGTGAAGAAGCCGGACCTGCCCAGCCCGAATGCCTAACGGTCTCCTCCGTGTGGCGTGGAGTCCCCTCTTCCCATCGCCACACCGGTGCGCGCCCGGACTGCTCGTCCCCACCCCCTCTGCATCGCTATGCCGTCCGACAGGGCCGGTGGCCCTTCTCCCAAACATCCGTCGATTGAGGGCCCTCCCGGCATGGCGTTGCTCGGGCGCCTGATGCGGGGACTCGCCCAGAGTCCTCGCTACCGCCTCCTCCGGCGACTCTACCACCGCCACGAGACGCTCGCGCCCCCGGCCCTCTTCCTCGGGGGCGTGACCTGGGATGCCCTGACCCTCCAGCGGATGGGGGCACTGCTCGATAACGTCATCCTCGGAATCTACCTCGTGCTGCTGGGCGGCTTCACCGTCCTGACCCTCCTGGACCGCAACGACTGCTCCCTTCCCGTCCCCTTCCAGCCCCTCAACACGTGGTCCATCGGGGCAATCCAGTTCCTGACCGGCGGTCTCTTTAGCGCGTACGTCATCTACTACACCCGGAGCGCTTCGCTTACGACCGCCTCGCTTTTTCTGCTCGTGCTGGTGGGCCTTCTCGTGGCCAATGAACTGATCTGGGGCCAGGAGCGGAGCGGATACCTGCTGATTGGGCTCTACTTTCTGGCCGTCTTCTGCTACCTCACGTTCCTCCTGCCGATTGTTCTGGGCACGATGGGCTTCTGGGTTTTTCTGACGAGCGGGCTTTTGAGCGTGGGGGTTGTGCTCGGCCTTCTTCTCGTTCTTCGCCGACAGGGCGTGTTTGGGGAGCTGCGTTCTTTTCTGAAGGTGGTCGGTCTCGTCATCCTCCTCTTCGGTGGACTCGTCACCTTCTACGTACAGGCGTGGATCCCGCCCGTCCCCCTCGCGCTCCGCCACGTAGGGGTGTACCACGAGGTCGAACAGCAGGACGACGCGTTTCTGCTTCGTCAGGAGCGCACGTCTGCACTCCGCTTCTGGACACAGGACGGCGACGATCCGTTCCACTACGCCCCCAGCGACACCGTGCACTGCTTCGCGGCCATCTACGCGCCGACCGAGTTCGAGACGCGCATCGCCCACCGGTGGCAGCGCTACGTGCCGTCTCGCGAGGCCTGGGTCGACACCGACCGGATCGCGTATCGGGTCGTAGGGGGGCGGCGCACCGGCTACCGGGGCGTCACCTTCAAGCGCCACGTCCAGCCCGGACGGTGGCGGGTGAGCGTGGAGACGGCGGCCGGGCGCCCGATTGGGCGGATCCGCTTCGAGGTCGTTGCGGCCGACACCGCTCGCGATCCAACGTTTACTACCCATCGCTACGAGTAGCGTCCTGCTCTCTGCTGTCCTCGCTCCCCTCCCACGTCCCCCCTCCTCTATGAAGCTCGACCTGTCCGATCAGATCATTCTCGTCACCGGCGCGAGCCGAGGCATCGGCCGCGCGACCGCCGAGGCCCTCGCCGACGCCGGGGCCACCGTGGCGGTCCACTACGGACACAGCGAAGACGCCGCGGCCGAGGTGGCCGAGGCGTGCGGCCCCGACGCAACGCTGTTTCAGGCCGATCTGTCCGATCTCGACGCGACGGCCCAGCTCGTCGGCACTGTGCTCGACGCATACGACCGGCTCGATGCCCTGGTGCTCAACGCGGGCGTGGCCCCCCCTACGCCCCTCGACGCGGACACAGCGGACTGGGCCGCGGGCTGGGACGAAACGATGCACGTCAACCTCCGAGCGCCCGAACTGCTCAGCCGGCATGCCCTCCAGCATTTCCAGTCGCGTTCCCCGTCGGGCGGACGCGTCATCAGCGTGGCCTCGCGCGCAGCGTTCCGGGGGGACACGCCCGACTACATGACCTACGCCGCCTCGAAGGCCGGCCTCGTGGCGCTCACGCGCTCCATCGCCCGTGGCTTTGGGGAGGACAACATCAAGGCCTTTACCCTTGCCCCCGGCTTCACCCGCACCGACATGGCACAGGACTTCATCGACGAGTACGGGGAGGCCCACGCCACGAGCGACCTTGCGCTCAACCGGCTCACGGAACCGGGCGACGTGGCCTCACACGTCGTCTTTCTCGCCAGCGGACAGGCCGACCACGCCACCGGCACCACCATCGACGTCAACGCCGGCAGTTACGTGCACTGATCGCTCCGCCCCCTCAATTCTCTCCCTTTCCTTCCCCAGAATCAAGGCGTTCCCATGACCCTGATTGAGCTGTCAATACTCCTGCTGATCGCGGCCATCGCCGGGAGCCTGGGACAGGCCCTTTCTGGCTACTCCCTCGGCGGCTGCCTGATCTCCATCGTCGTCGGCTTCATTGGCGCATTTCTGGGGCTTTGGCTGGGCCGTCAGCTGGGTCTGCCGGAGCCATTTCCCGTCACGATCGGCGACCAGACCTTTCCCCTGCTCTGGTCCATCATCGGGTCGGCCCTCTTCTCTGGGCTGCTCGGGTTTCTGTCCCCGCAACGCTCGGCGTCCCAGTAGTGACGGACCGGACTCCGCGTTTCGTCCGTCCCCCAATTCAGAAGGACCGGGGTCCGTCGGCCCCTCAAACACAAGCGAGGAAGTCGTCGACGATTGCATTGAAGTCGTCCGGTCGTTCGACAGGGAGCGCGTGGCGAGCATCATTCACGACGGTGAGCTCCGCGTTTGGCAGTTGGGCCGCAATTCGCTCCTTGGCCGAGACCGGGGTGTAGTCCTCGTCCGATGATACGAGCAGCGTGGGCGTGTCGATGTGCCCGAGGCGATCCGCAACGCTCCACTGCATGATCGCGTCCATCGACCAGAGGTAGGCCTGTTTGTCGTTCCGGGCCCAGCGTCGGATAAATTTGCGGCGGAGATCCTCCTGATCCGGTTTCACGAACAGCCTCCGGGCGATCAATTGTCCCACGCGCCGCATCCCGAGCCCCTGCACGGCCAATCGGCGCGAGGCGTAGAACCACACGTCCCCCCACGTGTGGAGCCGCATGTCGGCCACACTGTTTACGACGGTGAGGCTGCGGACGAGCCGTGCGGCCCCGGCGGCCAGCTCGAGCGCAACCATCCCCCCCATGGAGAGCCCCACCACGTGGGCGGGGATGGCCCCGCGCCGGCGCAAAAATATGGCCACGTCCCGCGCAAACTGCGCGATGGAGTAGGGCCCGTCGCTCCGCTCGGACCGACCATGCCCGCGAAGGTCGAGTCGGAGCACCCGGTACTGATTGGCGAAGTGATCGACCTGCGCGGCCCAGTCCCAGCCACTGGATCCTAGGCCATGGACGAGAAGGAGCGGCTCCCCGGCGCCCCGCTCGCTGTAGTAGAGACGCGTGTCGTCGACCGAAAGAAAAGGCATGCGAGGAGCGTCCGAGTCGTGCCGCGCCTGCCAGGGCGTTTAGGGCTGCGCGGCGGAAGCGGTTCGTGCACCTTCTGGAAGTTTTGGCGTTGTGCTACTTCTCTTCCCCTCGACTGTTTAGGAACGTCCGCAATGTCTCGCGGAAATGAGCCGGTCGCTCAAGCATGAGGAGATGGCCCGCATCGTCGACGAGCTCGACCTCGGCGTTGGGGAGCCTCTTGCGGGCCTGGGCAGCAACGTCGGCGGTCGTCTGGTCGGGATGGAGGTAAGGATTGGGAATGAGCTTGTCCCCGGCCCCGAAGAGCACGAGCGTGGGCGTCTGCACCTCGCCCAGCCGGTCGCGCGCCTCTCCGTCGAGCATCCCGGCCACCGCCGCTGCGTTCGCCTCCGCGTAGCCCATGAAGTCGTCCCGCTCGGCCAGCGCGTGCCGCTGCTCGACGAGCCACGCGTACTCGTTGCTCCAGGTATCGAAGTTGGCCGCCGCGTTCTGTTTCACCTCCGCGTCGCTCGTCTGGGCGATGGCCTCCGGCGTACTCGTGGACCGGAGCGCTTCGGCTTCCTGCTCGCTGAACGATTCAATCCCGGCCGGCGACACGAGCGCGAGGCGCGTGAGGCGATCGGGATGCCGGAGGGCCATCGTTAGGCCCACCTGCCCCCCCATCGACACGCCGACGTACGTCACTGAGTCGAGTCCCCGCTCATCGAGAAAGCCGGTGACGACGTCCGCGAAGAAAGACATGGTGGCGGGCACATCTTCTTTGCCGGACAGGCCGTAGCCCGGCAGGTCGAGCGCCAGCACGCGGTGCGAGTCGTCGAACGCGTCCATCGTCCCGCGCCAGAGGGACAGGTTCGAGCCCAGGCCGTGGACGAAGAGCAGGGGCGGGCCGCTGCCGCGGTCGACAAACGCAATTTGACGTCCGTCCACCGTGGTCGTCTCGGCATCCTCTGGGTAGTGCGGAAGGGTATCGGGCGCGGGACTGGGGGCAGACATGAGGAGCAGAAGACCAATGAAGAGGGCCATCGGTGCAAGGGGGTCGAGAGAAGTAGAAGGCGTGGATTACGTCGTCTCTGAGGGATCGAAGGCGTCGCGGAGGGCGGCTTTGTCCACCTTGCCGCTGTCCCCGAGCGGCAGTTCGTCGAGGATGCGCACGTGTTTTGGCACCTTGTAGTCGGCCAGATGCTCGCGGCAGTGCTCGGTAACGGCTCCGGACGAGCGATCGTCGTCGAGCACCACGAAGGCGGCGCCCACCTCGCCCCACTCGTCGTCGGGCACGCCAATGACGGCGGCGGCCTCCACGCTCGGATGCTCGTACAGCGCCGACTCAATCTCGGCGGGGTACACGTTCTCGCCGCCGCTGATGAACATGTCGTGCTTGCGGCCCACGACGTAGTAGTATCCCTCCTCGTCCACCTCCACGAGGTCCCCGGTGTGAAACCAGCCGTCCTCGTCGATCGCCTCGGCCGTGGCGTCGGGGTCGCGCCAGTAGCCGGGCGTCACGACCGGCCCGCGCATCAGGAGCTCGCCCGTCGTGTTCGGGCCGACCTCGGCCCCCTCGTCGTCGACCACCTGTGCGTCGACGTAGAAGTTGGGAAGCCCAATGGAGCCGATCTTGCGGAGGGCGTCGCGCTCCGGCAGTGAGAAGCAGTTCACGCCCACCTCCGTCATGCCGAAGCCCTGTCGGATGGGGACGCCCTTGTCCTGCCAGGTGCGGATGAGCGGCTCCGGCATCGCCTCGCCCCCCACCACCGCGTAGCGGATGCTGTCCAGCGTCACGTCGTCGAACGTGTCGCTCTCGGCCATCATCCGGAGCATCGTCGGCACGCCCCACAGGATGGTCAGCCCCTCCTCGTCGCAGAGGCGCAGCGTGGCGTCCGGGTCGAACGACGGGAAGAGGTAGGTCGTGGCGCCGTGGTGGAGGAACGGCGTCAGGAGCACGTTCCAGCCGCCGGTGTGGTAGAACGGCGCGGCGTTGAACGAGCGGTCCTGCGCCGTGAGGCCCAGCCGCAACTCCGTGTTGACCGAGTTCCAGAAGAGCATCCGGTGCGGGAGGATGGTGCCCTTTGGCCGCCCGGTGGTGCCCGAGGTGTAGAGGATCATCAGCGGATCGTCCAAATTCGGCCCCTCCCGATCCGATTTGGAAACGCCCATTGGAGAATGGCGGCCCCCGTCCACGGAGGAGATCAGATCCTCGACCTTCCCCAGAGGCACCACTGCCC
>CAZRPQ010000119.1:0-6854 GCA_964601725.1 uncultured Salinivenus sp.
CGCTCGAACTCGAGGTTCTCGGCGGCCTCCTCCATCTCCTCCCGCATCTGTTCGATCAGGTCCTGCTTCTGGTCGTCGGACAGGTACTCGACCACCGGATCGGCCACCTCGCTGGAGAGCTGATCGGGACTGCCGTAGTGATGACGACTGCCGGACTCGTCCTCCCCGTCGCTCTTCTCGTCGGCAATGGCCGTGCCCTGCCGGATCTGGTCCGGGGACTTGACGATCGGTTCGGGCGTCACGTCGTGCTCCTCGTTGTACTCCAGCTGAATCTCGCGGCGGCGCTCCGTCTCGTCGATCATCTTCTGCATCGCGTCGGTGATCTCGTCCGCGTAGAGGATGACCTGCCCGTTGACGTTGCGGGCCGCGCGGCCGGCGGTCTGGATGAGCGAGGTTTCCGAGCGCAGGAAGCCCTGCTGGTCGGCGTCGAGAATGGCCACGAGCGACACCTCCGGCAGATCGAGCCCCTCGCGCAACAGGTTCACGCCCACCAGCACGTCGTACTCGCCAAGGCGTAGGCCACGGATGATGTCGACGCGCTCCAGGGCGTCGATGTCGGAGTGCATCCAGCGGACGTCAACCCCGTAACTGTCGAGGTAGTCGGCCAAGTCCTCCGTCATTCGCTTCGTGAGTGTGGTCACGAGCACACGCTCATCGCGCTCGGCCCGCTTGCGAATCTCTTCCATCAGGTCGTCCACTTGGCTCTCGGTCGGGCGCACATCGATCTCCGGATCCGGGATGCCGGTGGGACGCACCACCTGTTCTACGATGACGCCGCCGCTCTGCTGCAACTCGTAGTCGGCGGGGGTGGCGCTCATGAAGATGGTCTGCGAGGTCAGCTCTTCGAATTCCTCGAACGTCAGGGGCCGGTTGTCGAGCGCCGAGGGGAGCCGGAAGCCGTGCTCCACCAGCTTCAGCTTGCGCTGCCGATCGCCGTTGTACATGGCCCGCACCTGGGGAATGGTGACGTGACTCTCGTCCACCACCATCAGGAAGTCGTCCGGAAAATAGTCGAGCAGGCAGTAGGGACGCTCCCCCGGCTCGCGCCCCGTAAGGTGGCGCGAATAGTTCTCGATGCCGGAGCAGTAGCCCACCTCCTGCATCATCTCGATGTCGAACATCGTGCGCTGCTCCAGGCGCTGGGCTTCTACCATCTTGCCCTCTTCGCGCAGCACGGCGAGCCGCCAGCGCAACTCCTCCTTGATGTCCTCGATGGCCCGCTCCAGCCGGTCTTCCGGCGTCACGAAGATCTGGGCGGGGTACAGCGTAAAGGCATCGATCTCTTCGATCTCACGCCCGCTCTCCGGCTCAAAGAGACTGAGGCGATCGATTTCGTCGCCCCAGAACTCCACCCGGAGCGCCAGCTCCTCGCGGTAGGCCGGAAAAATGTCGACCACGTCCCCCCGGACGCGGAACGTGCCCGGCGTAAATTCGATGTCGTTGCGCTCGTAGAACAGGTCGATGAAGCGGCGGAGGAGGTCGTTGCGCTCGACCTCCTGCCCCCGCTCCAACCGCAGGATCTCCTTCCGAAACTCCGACGGAGAACCGAGCCCGTAAATGCAGGAGACGCTCGCCACCACAATCACGTCGTCGCGCCCACTCACGAGCTCGGAGGTGGCGCGGAGGCGCAATCGCTCGATGCGGTCATTGATCGCCACGTCCTTCTCGATGTAGGTGTCGTTCGGGACGATGTACGACTCCGGCTGGTAGTAGTCGTAGTAGGAGATGAAGTACTCGACGGCGTTCTCCGGAAAGAATTGCTTCAACTCACCATAAAGTTGTGCCGCCAACGTCTTGTTGTGACTCATCACAAGTGTTGGCTTATTTACCTCCTCAATGACGTTCGCAACGGTGTACGTCTTGCCCGTACCCGTCGCCCCCAGCAACGTCTGATAGTCGTCCCCCCGCTCTACGCCGTCCACCAGCTCGCGGATGGCCTTGGGCTGGTCGCCCATCGGTTCGAAGTCGGAAACGAGATCAAACTGATCGGGTCGGTCGACCACTTCCGCCATATCGGTGACAACACTTGTGCAACTGCGAGACAGAAGAACTTCAATCCGCGGGACACTCGGGAGTTGCGTAGGTTCCGCGGGAAATTTCCATTCCGTCGCGTCCTCCCCGACGATCTTCAACGAGCGCTCGCCGCATATTCCAGTGCTCGTTGCCAAATCTTGACGGGCTTCTGACACACGAATCCCCGCGGCCCGCTATTTTTGGAAGCGGTTCCGAATCCGGGATCTCCCACAGTGGCTCTTCTCCATCATGCCGTCTCCCTCTCCACGTCCCCGACAGACCGACATCTCAGACGCACGTTCCCCCGACGACTCGTTTGCATCGGTCCAGCTACCGCTCGACTCTCAGCCTTCGGACCTGGAGCAGGCCGTAGAGGCCCTCCGCCAACGTCCGTCCGAAGAGCTCCGGCGGGCGCGCAAGCACCACCGCCGGGCCCTCAAAGCACTCCGTGATGGCGCCTACGATGCGCTCCCCGAAGAAACCCGCGAGCGGCTGATCCAACGTTTTCAGACGAACCTGACGGCCCTGAATGAGGCGCTGGAACTGGACGGAGAAAAGGACAACACGCCGTCTCGAGAACCCGCCCCCTCCCTCTTCCGGAAGGCACTCACCTGGATCTGGTAGAGCGGGTGCAGCACTACGGGCGTGCGGATTGCGTAATCAGCTCCTCTCCCTGTGGGAAAAAATACGCAATGCGCAATATGCAGAAACTCAGTCGCGGGACGGTCCCGGCTGAAAGAGCACCACGCCCCCACGCTGCCCACCCATGACGAGCTCCACGACACCGTCGTCGTTTAGATCACCAACCGCGGGGGTCGGGTGTTGGGGCACGCCTTTAAGATCGACCGTGGTTGGAGCCCCAAAGTCCGGGGTTTGGGAGGAGCCCTGATTCCGAAGCAGGAGCACCTCCTTCTTTGTGCCCAGGAGGAGATCAAGAGTCCCGTCGTCGCCGACATCGTACAGGGTCGGCGCCGCTCGACTGTCAATGTTTGCAATCTCCGTGGCCTCCTGAGCAAAGTCCGGGCTCTCGGCAGTTCCCGTGTTTCGGTACAGCGAGACCGTGCCGCTGGCATCCCCCAGGATGAGGTCCGGCACCCCGTCGCCCGTCACGTCGCCGAGGGCCGGCACGACGTTGGTTCCCCCGGACAGCCCCTTCATTGTGCCGTCGGCGGCGGTGAAGGTGCCATCCCCCTTATTTTTGTGAAAGGAGAGGTCTCCTTGCCAGGTGCCCACAATGAGATCGTCGGCCCCGTCGCCCGTGAGGTCACCGAGCGCAGGCGCAAGGTGATAGGCGTCAGGCAGACTCAGTGGAGCTCGTTTGCGGAGGGCCGAGCCCGCAGAGTCCGCGTGAGTGAGGGGATAGACGAGGGACGTGTTTCCCTTCTCGGGATCGATTTTGTTGCCAACCAGCGCGTCGGTACGGTTGTCGCCGTCGAGGTCCCCAAGCGCGACCGTGCTTTCACTCCCGACATCCAGCCCCCCAACGAATTGCTTCGTGCGCAGACGATAACGGTCGCCCGTGTTCTCGTAGAAGTAGAAGTTGTCGGCCAGGCTACTGTTGGCATTGCTCGATCCGCCGAGGACACCGACGAAGAGATCAATTTCCCCGTTGCCGGTCCAGTCGGTGAGGGCCGGGGCGTTGTAGCCGCTCGTCAGAATCGGATTCGACGTCGGAAACCGTTCGGGCTTTCCGCTCAGGACGGGATTGCTACAGGAGCCGGTGTTTTCGATGAGGAGCAACCCCGGCTCGAAGAAGTCGCCCCAGAAAAGGTCCGAGTCGCCGTCGCCGTCAACATCCGCAAACGTGAGCGTGTTGGCCCCGTGGAGGGACGGTCCCTTCTTCCCCGTTCCCCCGACGATCTTGATGCCCTCAAAATTGTCGGTCAGGCGGGCAAATTTCGGCATTCCGGCTGAGTCCTTCGCGGCTTCGTAGCGGGTGATGGTGCCGTCGAGCCGTCCCAGGAAGAGATCCAACTGGCCGTTGCAGCCGAGGTCGGTCACGTTCGGGATGTTCTGGCGGTCGGAGAAGATCGGCTCTCCCGTCACCGTCCGCAGCGTGTCAGCAAAGAGCTTGAACTCTGCGTTCGTGGCGGTGCCCACGTTCCGGTACGCCCGGATGTGACTGTAGGGCTGCTCCGTGAGGAGGTCCTGCACGCCGTCCTGGTCGAGGTCGGCAAATCGATACCACTCGCCGATGTCCAGGGCGCGGTAGTTGTCGGTGCGCCAGACGAGGCGCGAGGTGTCCCCCTCGGTCACGTGCTCGAAGAAGGCGACCTGACCGGGCCGTTCCTGCACAAAGAGGTCCGAATCGTCGTCGCCGTCGATGTCCACGAACTGTGGTCGCGGCGCATTGAAGCCGCCGTAGAACGCGTTCGAGACGGGGGTGCCCGTCGCGTCTAGCACCGGAAACGACGGCGCCACGACCCGGCGATAATCGTCGGGGAAGGTCGGCGACGTGGGGGAGGACCCCTTCTGGGTCTGAGAGGAGCCGGCACACCCCATCAACAGGAGCCCAGCGAAGCAACAGGCGACGAGAAGGGTGCGGGACATAGCAGGAGAATGGGAGCGGGAGAGCGTGTGGGAGTGAGGGAGAGTGGAAGCGGGAGAGCGTGGAGGTGCGGGAGAGTCTCCTCACCGGCGTGTGCTCTCTTGCCTCGATCCCAGACCCTCGAGCCCACATCCGCGTTCCGCCATCTTCTCTCCCCGTTCGATCCTCGTCTCTCGTTCAGACTCGACGCGCATCGGTTCCTACGGCGCCACCGCCTGCTGCCCCCCAAACGTCCCGATGCCCGTGGGATACGAGCCGACCTCGATGATCTTCACAATTTCCTTCGTCTCGGTGTCGATCACCGTCACCGTCCCGTTGTCCCCGCTCGGCTGGTAGGTGCCTTCGCGGTTGTTGTTGGAAACAAAGAGGTACTGGCCGTCGGGCGAGAGGACCGTGCCGTGGGGCTGGGCGAGGCCGTCGCCGCGGATGGTCGCCTGCACAGACGCGTTCTTGACGTCGACCACGCTGACGGAGTGGGACATCTTGTTCGGCACGTACGCCATGCTGCTCTGCCGGCTGATGACGGGGTGCCACGGCTGCTTGCCCACGTCGAGCGTGTCGATCACGGAGAGCTCAGGCGCCTGCTTCGCGTCGAACACGAGCAACTGGCCCGTTTTCTGCCCCCCCGCGATGATCCGCGACCCGCCGGGCGTCATTGCAAACTGAACGGGCGTCTGCGTGCTGCCCTCCAGTCGGGTGAGCTTCGTCTCACGGGTCTCGGTGTTGATGCCCATGAGCTGGTTGGTGGCCAGGCTGGCGATGAAGGCATAGTTCCCGTTCGGCTTCACGGCCAGCGGATGGGGCCGCGGGAAAAAGGTGTCGACTCGCTTCATGACCTCCATGTTCGAGCGATCGATCATGCCCAGGCTCTTCGGCGGATTCACGGCGCTCATCGACCGGCCCGCGTACAAAACGTTCTTCTTCGGATCGAGCGACAGGAGCCCCGGCACCTCAAAGTTATCCAGCCGATCGACAACCTTGTTGTTCGAGTCAAACTTGAGAATCGTGTTCGCCCCAATCAGGGTGACGTACCAGTGACTTCCGTCCGACTCGGCCAGCACATGGTGGGGCTTCGCGTTCTCCGAGAAGCCCCGCTCTTTTAAATCAACGTTTGTCTCCACCTCCATCGACTGCATGTCGATGATCGAGATCGTGGCTTCGCCCTGGTTGCACACGTAGAGCTTCGGGCTCGAGGACTGGCCCGAGGCCGGAAGGGCCACACTCAAGATGGCAAGTGCGACGAGGAACGAGAACAGTCGACGCATAGGAACTCGGCGGTAGTCTTGTTCGAGTGGATCGGACAGGCCCCGGGCGTCTTGGTCACACCCGGGTCCTCAATGCATCTCCAACGACGACAAGGCCGATAGCTACAGTTCCTGCCGCGGCTTCTCCAAAACGAACAGGCCCTCTCCGATGCTCGACACGACGACGATCCCGTTGTCGAAGTACGGGTAGTTGCTCCACGAGCCCTGGAAGCCGGGATCGTTCTTGCCGTAGGGCTGCGTGTCGAAGTGTGCCACTTCTTTCGGATTCTCACGGTCGCTGATGTCGACGACGCGCAGTCCGCTCTTGTAGTTGGACTGGTACATCGTGGAGCCCTCGACGTACAGGTTGTGGTCGATAGATTTCTCCGGAAGCATAAACTCCTTGACCAGCTTCGGATTGTCGAGGTCCTTCAGATCCCAGACGAGCGTGCGGGTGTGGTCGGCCTTGCCCTGCGCCTCGTCGAGCTCGTCGTTTTGGTAAAAGTACCGCTGCTCTTCGTCGAACCAGCCCTGGTGGACGTAGCCGTAATCCGGGAAGGAGCCCGTCGAGACCGCGTAGGCGCTGTCCTTGTTCGTCACGTCCGCAATGCTGAGGGCAGTCTCGTTGGAACCAACGCAGATCTCGCGCCCCTGATACTCGGCATCCGGCCCGTTGTAGACGACGCACTGGGCGTCGTGGACGTAGCCGGTGCCGGAGCGGCCGGTGGAGGGATCCGCGAAGCAGCCCTCGAAGGTGGGGTTCATCGGGTCCTGAATGTTGATCATGTGGAGCCCACCGCCGCAGGTCTTGCCTCCGCCGCTACTGCCGACGGCGTAGGCGTATCCCGTTTGTTTATTGATGACGATGTTATGGACGCTGTTCACCTTGTCGTAGAAGGCATCTCGCTCGAAGGTGACTGGCATCTGGTCGGCGTCCACGTTCCGGAGCCGGGTCAGGTCGAAGACCTGCATGCCGTGATCCTTGGCGTTGTCGGCCACCACGAAGGCGTGGTCCTTGTACACCTTGACGTCGCGCCAGGAGTTGATGC
>CAZRPQ010000120.1:0-6821 GCA_964601725.1 uncultured Salinivenus sp.
CGGGAGCGCAGGTAGTCGAGCTGGGCAAGTTCGACCTGCGTTTTGGCGGCCCGGGTCTGGGCCCGGCTGGCAAAAATATCGAGGATGAGACCAGTGCGGTCGAGCAGCTTGCAGTCGACCTGCTCCTCGATGTTTTTGACCTGTACGGGACTAAGCTCGTCGTCGAAGATGACGAGATCGGACTCTCGTTGTTCGACGAGGCGCTTAAGCTCCTGCACCTTTCCGGACCCGACGAACGTGGCGGGATTGGGGCTGTTGAGGGACTGCGTCACGCGATCGGTCACCTCAGCCCCAGCCGTGCGGGCCAGGTGCTCCAGCTCGTTGAGATGATCGCGCACCTCCCAGCGCGACTCCTGGGGGGTGACGACCCCGACAATGATGGCGGTTTCTGCGTCTTCAGTCTTCTTTTCAGGGGTAAACAACGCGGCGGAAGGGATTCTTTGAGGGAAGAACGCGAATGCGAGTCCCAACGGGGGTCGGGAAAGAGGCAATCGGTTCAATCAAACTGCACACGCTTATATCTGTCCCCGAGCGAGGTTGTTGCACAAAAACTGGGGAGAAAACCCAATCTTCTCGTTCCGCGCTCTTTCCGATGCGGGATCGGAGGCACGACTCCGAGAGGCGCGACTACGACAGGTCGATCCGATCGTCTGGGCGCCGGAGGGCCTCTTCCTCGCAGGCCTGCTCGTCGGACACTGAGAAGCAAGCCTCGAGCTTTCGCGTGAGGACCCCGGAGGGCGGCACCGAGTGGCCCGTCCCCCAGGCGTGTTCCACGCCTACTCCGACGCGCAGGGAGAAGAGCACTGGGCCCAGCCGCGGGCGGGCCATCGAGCTCGGACGTCGCCCGGCGAGCAGGGGCGGCGCAGGCGCACCCGACCTGTGACGGCCACAAGCATGGACACGGACGCAGCCCCGACGAAGGCCGACAGGGCCACGTGGTGCAGAACGGAACCAGGTCGGCATCCGAGGGCATTCCCGGCGCACGGAATCGTGAGTCCGGGCGCGCGGGCGACCGAAGAGCGTCTCCCGAAACCCCATCCTCACGAAGACACCGTTTCGGGGGTCCACAGGCGGGCGATGAGCATCTCAGTTGCGAGGAGGACCAGCGCCAGGAGCAAAAAAACGTTCCAGATTTCGGTGCCCGCACGCTGGGTGCGCAGCGTCTCCGCAACCTCCTCGTCGCCGGCCGCCGCGACCGCTTGGACGGGGGCCCCCGTCGTCGCCCGGAGGGTCTCCGTCGCCTCGCTGGCAGAGGCGGCCTGGAGGTCCGACTCGGCCGGGTCCACGTTCACGGCAATGCGCCGGACCCGGGTGGACCCTGCCTGCACGTCGTAGATGCCCGGCTCCGTCAGGGTCTCTCCGATCTGCAGGAGTGTCGCGCCGAAGAGGGTTCGCTGCTCGGGCGTTACCTCGATGCCGCCGGGTCCCTGGAGGCGGAGCGACGCATCGGGGGCGACCCCCGTCACCCGCAGCTCGCTCGGCGTTCCCGCCACCAGTTGCGCGCCGGCCACGGAGGTGCTGGCGGAGAGGTAGTACACGGATCGGTAGAGAAGCGGAACGAAGAGGCCGCGGACGGGCAGATCACTCCACGCCCGGGTGGGGGCCACGGCCGTCAGGAGCAGCCGGCCACTCCCGTGCCCCACCTCGTGCAGAAACGGGAAGCCGTTCGAGAGCTCGATGAGGGTCTGCCCGGCCCGGCCCGACGGGCGGAAGTTCATGACGTAGTGGATGTCCGGCTGCTCCACCGAGGCGTCCTCCCGGCGGCGCTCTTGACTGAAGACGCCCTCGAAAAGTGGATGCTCCAGGTCGACCCGCTCGAAGGAGGCCACCGTGCGGTCGGCCGACAGCGAGCCGCTAAAGCCCCGAAACGCCCCGGCATTGAGGGCCCCGAACAGGGCGTTGTAGTCCTCCGGGCGCGCCTGGGCATTGGGGAAGAGCAGGACGCCGCCGCCGCGGTCCACGTACCGGGTCAGGGCGTCGACCTCTCCGCTCGACAGCGACCGGGGTCCCGCGAGGAGCACCGCGTCGTAGCGCCCCAGCTCTTCGGAGGCCAGCGCGCTCTCCGCAATTGTCGTGGTGCGAAAGGCAATCTGATCCGAGATCATCTCGGAGGAGAGCGCGAGGTCCACGTATTTGGTGCCCTGCCCCTCGCCCTGCACCAAAAGCACGCGCCGCTCCTCGGGCACGTGCAGCGTAAAGTGGTGCCGGTCGTCGACCGGAAAGTCGTCGTCTTCCGTGACGACGGCCCCGTCCAGCCAGCCCCGCGACTGGGGGGTTACCGTAAAGGAGACCGTCGTCTCCAGCCCCGGCTCGAGCGTCGCCGTGGCCTGCGCCACCCGGTCGCCCGCCAGGTAGGCGCTGGCGACATAGTCGTTGAGCGTCTCGGTTCCGTGATTGACGAGGGTCGCCTCCAGTTGCACCGGCTGGTCGACCTCGGCGATGCGACTGGTCACCGTAACGTCCGTGATGCCCACGTTCGAGTGTGCCCGCGTCTCCACCGGCAGGAGCTGCACCTGCACGCCGTCCGGGACCTTCGTAGCCACCGAGTCGCCGAGGGTGCTGGCCTGCAGGTCGCTCGCGACGTACACGACCGTCCGCGGCGCGTCCGACTGTGAGGCCGCCTCGGCCGCCCCTACGATGGCCCGTGCAAGGGAGCCGGTGCCTGCCCGCGGCGCAAGCTCACCGAGCGCCTGCCGGGCCACGCCCACGTTCGACACGGGCTCGGGCCGACGCTGCCCGGACCGCGCCGTGGGCCACAAGACCACCTCATCGCCCTCGCCCACCGTCTCCAGCACGCCCTCCGCCTTCCGCGTGGCCTGATCGAAGTAGGTCCCGCCCTCCCCGTCGGCGGTCATCGAGAGCGAGTTGTCCACGACCAGCGCGTGGGTGGTGGGCACCGACGCGCCCATGCCCCCCAGATCGCTCGTGAGCGTGGGCTGAGCAAACGCCAGGACGAGGCAGGCGATGGCCAGCATCCGAAGGAGCAGGAGCAGCCATTCCTTGATGCGCACCCGCTGCACCGTCGACTCCTGCAACTCCTTCACGAAGTCGAGCGAGCTGAACTCGACCGTGCGCGGCTGGCGTAGATTGAAGAAGTGCAGAAACAGCGGAACGGCAACGGCCGCCAGGGCCAGCAGGGCGGCAGGATTTAAGAACGACAAGGCGTGGACAAGCGATTGTAAGAAGGCGACACACGGCTTTCATGACTGCCGAAATGCTACCGCTCGTCCCAGCGCTGCGTTCCCCCCACACACAGAAGCGCCGGACGGTCCCTGACGGGACAGCCCGGCGCTCAGGACGTTCGCAATGACCCCCTCAGGGGCCGACGATGTCGCTACGGCATGAGAACCGCATCGATGCCGTGGATGACGCCGTTATCGACGACGACGTCCGGGACGGTGACACCTGCGTTTGCCGCTCCGGGCTTCACCGACACGGCATCTCCTCCACTGATGTTCAAGTCTGTACCCTCGAGCGACGACACCGTGGTATCCGAAGGGATGTCACCGGCGAGAAGGGCATTGTCGTGGACGTGATGCTGGAGGATGTCGCCCGCGTCGGACGGGATCTCGTCGTTTTCGATCTCTCCGCTGTCGTCGCCGTCGAGCGCGTCCAGGAGGGCCTGATTGGTCGGGGCAAAGATCGTCCGTCCGTCGTTGGCTCCTGGATCCCGGAGGGGAGCCGCAAGGTTGGCCTCCTTCGCCAGCCGCGCAAAGATCGTGAAGCGGGGGGTGAGCGTCGCGCGGTCCACGGCGTCGATGAGCAGGTTGTCGACGACGTGTACGAACCCATTGGACGCCTCCGCGTCAGCGTTCGTGACCGAGGCCCGGTTCACCGTCACGCCACCATTTACACCAATGGTGAGATCATCGCCAGCGAGCGGCGTGACCGTATCTCCGTCGCTAAGTTGATCGGAGGTCACCTCGCCGGGGGCGGTGTGGTGTTGCAGAACTTTCGTCGTTACCTCTTGGTTGAGCGACGGATCGATCGGGGGCGAAAAGGCGTCGTTGGTGGGTGCAAAAACCGTAAGTGTGTTATTCTCGTCATTTAGCGTACTGGTGAGGCCTGCCTCGGCCACGGCCGCTTCAAGCGAGCTAAAGACGCGGATTTCCTGGATGTATTCTGCGATCGTAGGCGTTTCGGGATTGGCGTCGCCTAAGTCCTCGTCCGTGAAGGCGTCGCACCCGGTACCAACGAGAGCAAGGACGAGCAGGCCAGTGACGGGAAAGCTCCAACGGCGGAGGGTTGTACCAAAATCAATCATCGTAAGCACAGGGTTCTCAATTCGAGGTCAGGGAGGAGGTCGGGCAGGACGCCGACGGGCACGGAGATGCGCCCTCCGCACCCGTGCGGCTACGTCGCGGCTAGAGCGAGACCGTCAGGCGGCTGTAGATAAAGCGCCCATTGAACCCGAACGGTGAGTTCCGCGGGTACGGGAGAATGACGTCAAACGGATCATCCACCGTGGGCACGCGATCCGGATAGATGTCGAAGATGTTGTCCACCCCCACGGCGAGGTTAACCTGTTCGTCCTGCAACGGACTGTACTCGACCTCCGCCCCAAAGATGTACTCCGGACCCATCGTATACTGGCCGGCAGGATCGTCGTCCGCGATAAGTTGCTCACCGTATCGATTTCCCCGCAGCGAGACGCTGAAGGATTCGGTCGCGAGACGGGCCGTGAGCTTCGTCGTGGTGTTGGGGATGCTTCCCTCCGTCAGCGCACGCTGCTCTTCCGGCGGAAGAATCTCCTCTCCGAACTCCTCCCCCAGCTGTCTCGGGGTTCGGGGGCCTCCCGTGATTTCGGTGTCCGTCCAGTTGAATGCACCACGGAGCTGGAGCTGGACACCGTCGGCGAGCAACGTTGCGTACTTGGCTGTAAGGTCAACGCCTTGCGTCTCTGTGTCGATCGAATTGGAGAAGAAGCTCGCCGTGACCGCACCCGTGTTCTGCTCCCTGAGGATCTCGACGACTGCATCGGCCCCGAGGTCGTCGGACAGAATGATCCGGTCGTCAATCTGGATGTTGAAGTAGTCGGCGGAGATCTGAAACCGCTCGAACGGCTCCAGAATGAGGCCCGCACTGAGGTTGAGCGATGTCTCGTCGTCGAGATCGGGGATACCGAGCGCATTCCCGACGTCGCTGTTTACCGGGAAGATGCCGGTCTGGAACGGCTGATTGTCGATGAAGGTCGTCGAGACTTTGGAAAAGAACTTCTGCGCCTGATTCGGGGCGCGGAAGCCCGTCTGGGCCGTCCCTCGGACCGACAGCCAGTCGGTCGCGTCAAGCCGGGACGCCACCTTCCAGTTGAACGTCGATCCGAAGTCGCTGTAGTTTTCGAAGCGTCCGGCCACATTGATCAGGAGCGGCTCCAGCACGTTGGCCTCCAGGTCTACGTACGCACCGACGTTGGTCCGTGTCTCATCGACCTCCTGCGAGGGCCGGAAGCCCGGAAACACCTGAGCACCGGCGGCGGGGGCCGATCCATTCTGATTGATCTCCCACGGAGCGTCTTCAAATCCGGCCCACGAGGCCCGCTCTCCGGATTCGATCTGGTAGGTGTCGCCCCGAAAGACCGCCCCGGCGGCGACATTCAAGGGCGAGTCAAACCCGACGTCGTATCCACGGTCCACGTCCAACTGCACCTGGGACTGCGCCAGGCTCACTGTTCCGGCGTAGAATTCGGTCTGGTTTCCCGACCGGAAGGGCCCGTAGCTCGCGTTAATCGAGTTTGTGATGTTGTACTGAAAGTGGTTGGCCCCCCGTTGTAGATTTAGGTCGTAGTTCCACTCCCCGAACATGCCGCGCAGGCCGACAGACGCCGAGTAGTCGTTGATCGGGTTCTCGAAGTTGGGCAGGAACCCATCCGGGTGAATCTGCTGCCAGTTGCCGTTGTCTAGGTCGTGACGGTAAAAGCCCTGGCCCTTACCTTTTCGGTAGCTGTACCCGCCAAACGCATAGACCTCCGTGGGGCGCTCGGCGTCGAGGTTGGCCACCGGGTAGGCGCCGTTCACCCAGAGGAGGACGTTTTCGGAGCGCCCATCCCCCCAGTGGAAGTTGGGCTGCTCGACGGTCCGGTTTTTCTGCACGACCTCGTAGAAGCCGTCGTTATCGGTGTCGGCCACCTCGTCCGTCGTCCCGCTGGTGGGCCACGGGAAGCCAAAATTCGGATTGGTGCCCGACGGACCGGCGCGGTTGGTGGGCGTCCGCAGCCGGTACTCCCCAAAGAAATTGAGGAATCCGCCCTCGTCGCCGAGCGCCACACCGAACGACGGACGCACGCTGTACGTCGTTCCATCGTTCGGGTATGGCTCAGTCACGTATCCCCCAAGGCGGGTCTCGACGGTTGGATCTAGCGGTTCGTTCTTCAACCGGATGTTGACCACACCCGCGATCGCGTCGGAGCCGTACTGCGAGGAAGCCCCGTCTCGCAAAACCTCCATTCGCTTGATCGCATTGGCCGGAATGGAGTTGATGTCAACTGGACTGGAGCCTCCCGCTACTCCAGACCCGAGGCGGTTCACGAGCGCCGACTTGTGGCGTCGCTTCCCGTTGATCAGGACGAGCGTCTGATCGGGACTCAGCCCGCGCATCGTGAACGATCGGAGCGCATCCATCCCGTCGGAAAGGGTGTTCTGCGGAAAGCTGACGGACGGCGCAATTTGCTTCAGAATGCGGCCCGTCTCGAAGGCGCCCGCAAGCTGGATTTCCTCCGTCCCGTAGACATCCACCGGCGCGGCCATGTCTTCAGCGGCCGCGTCTCGCGCCCGCGACCCGACTGTCACAGTTACCCCTTCGCCCTGCAGCGGCGCCTGCGCCAT
>CAZRPQ010000121.1:0-6760 GCA_964601725.1 uncultured Salinivenus sp.
CCAGGCCGGAATGGGTCTGGGGGGCTCGCAGCCAAGGGCGTTCCGGGAACCATTGACCGGAAGCGCACCTACGAAAGATTTGCGCACTCTGCGAGCCCGTCCAACAAGCCTTCCTCCTCGTCATCGATCAGCCGGCAGATACAGTCGAGACGCCCCCGGTGACCGCCACCGTAGACCTGGCGGCCATCCGTCACAACACGCGGGTCCTTCAGGATCGGACCGACGAGGCTGAGCTGATGGCGATTATCAAGGCCGACGCCTATGGGCACGGCACTCTCCCCGTGGCCCGTGTGCTCCACGATGAGGGCGTTCGGCATTTTGGGGTGGCACGACTGGCAGAAGGCATTCATCTTCGGGAGGAGGGACACACCGCTCGCATTTTGGTCCTCGGCGCCCCGGCCCCCGCACAGGTGCCCCGGTACGTGGAGCACGACCTCGACCTGACGGTCCCCTCCGCCGACATCGCGGCTGCGGTCGTCCGTCACGCCCGTCCCGGCTCTTCAATCCGGGCGCACGTGAAGGTCGACACGGGCATGGGCCGTCTCGGCTTGCCCCCGGACGACGCGCCGGCGGTCATGTCGCGCCTGGCCGAGACGCCCGGGGTTGCTCTGGCGGGATTGTGGACCCATTTCGCGACGGCCGACGCTCCCGGAAGCGCATTCGCACAGGCACAGCTCGAGCGCTTCCAGGCCGTGGTGAACGCAATCGACGTGGCCGTTGAGCACGTGCACGCGGCCAACACCGGCGCGCTCTTGACGATTGGGGAGCCGGCCCACACGTTCTCCTCCTCCCTCGTGCGGAGCGGCATCGCTCTGTACGGGCTGGCGGCCACCTCGGACCTAGCCGCCCGCCTCGACCTTCGCCCCGCCATGCAGCTCACGGCCCGCGTGACCCAGCTCAAAACCGTGTCCGCGGGCACGCCAGTCTCGTACGGCGCCCGCTGGAAAGCGTCACGCCCGACCCGCATCGCCACGCTGGGCGCGGGCTACGGCGACGGCTACTCCCGCCTCTGCTCAGGCCGCGCCTCTGTTCGTCTCGGGGGCGCGGCGTGCCCCGTAGTGGGCACGATTTGCATGGACATGTGTATGGTAAATCTTGGGCCGCCGGACCAGACCCCGGCCACAAACGTCGAACTTGGGGACGAGGCGGTTCTTTTTGGCCCGTCAGGGCCCACCGTCTACGACGTGGCCCAGTGGAGTGAAACCATCCCGTACGAGATTTGCTGCGGCGTCTCGCCCCGCGTGCCCCGGAACTACGTGGGGCTCGGCGGCGAGGCCAAAGCCCCTCTGCGCACCACCCGGGCTTCATCTCCGAACGTCTGAACGATACACAGCATTGTTACGTTCATGACCTTAGATATAAAGAACGACCTGCATCCCACCCTGCGGCTCTTGCATAGAATTTAGGGTGGTGAATGAACCCTTCCCCCTTATGCTCGACCGGGAGGGGTACTACAACATTTTCTGTTCATCAATCTTCTTTTTGACCAATGCCTATCACCGCGGACCCTAGTGACATTGACATTCTTGTTGTTGACGACGAGAAGGATGTTGTTGAAGTCGTAGGCCACTTTCTGGAGGAAGAAGGCTATACCGTACACACCGCCTTCGACGGAGAAGAAGCCCTCGAGAAAGCATCGGGAAGCATGGACCTGATTGTGTTGGACATCATGCTCCCCGGCGTAGACGGCTACGAGGTGTGTCGAGAGCTTCGCTCTCGGGTCGAGACCGAGGAAATTCCAATTGTGTTCCTCAGCGCGAAGACCGAGGAGGAGGATCAGATTGAGGGCCTGATGCTCGGCGGCGACGACTACCTCACCAAACCCGTTTCGCCCCAGGTGCTCGTGGCGCACGTAAAAGCCGTACTGCGTCGGTCCGGCGTCGAGGAAAGCAGCATTCTCGAGGTCGACGGCCTCAAGATCTACGAGGACGAATACCGGGCCGAGCTGAATGGGGAAGACCTCGGACTGACGCTGACTGAGTTCGAACTGCTGCGCTACCTCGTGCGCCATCCCCGGAAGGCCTTTACCCGCCAGCAACTGCTCGAAACCATCTGGAAGGACGCGATGATGGTGACCGAGCGGACCGTGGATGCTCACATCAAGAATCTGCGCGAGAAGCTGGGGGACTTTGCCAGCCACATTCAGACGGTTCGGGGCGTGGGATACCGATTCGTACAGGAAGAGGAGTCGGCCGAAGCCTAGCCCGGACCCCATTGAGCCCGCGCGCTGATTTGCGGGAGTCGTTTTTCGCCTGCCTCGTATGTCTTTTTTTCGGTCGATTTGGGACTTCCTCTTCCCGCGCCGGGCGTCCACCCAGACCTGGATGGTTCTGACGTTCGCGCTGTTCGTGGGAACCGCCGTCGTGGGGGTCGGGCTCTACGTGATGGTGGTCCTGCGAGGAGAGACGCGCACGGCCATGAACCAAACCCTCCACAACCAGGCCCGTCGGATTGCCGTTCAGGTCGAGCAAGAGGCGGACCCCGCCCGACGAGGGCGCATCGTGGACAACCTCACGGGGCTCCGGGATCTGCGTATCGCCCTCATCGCGCCCGACACAACCTACCGCCCCACCTCGCAGACGGCTCCGCCGATTCCGCTCGACACACTGATCGACGTGTCGGCCCTCCGGGGCCTGGAGAAGGAGAAGGTCCGGTTCGCGCGGTACGAGTCGGAAAGCGGACGACCGTTCTTCGTTGCCGCCCTCTACCGCCCGTCCTCGAACCTGATCGTGCAGGTGGGCCGACTGCCGCCCCCTTTGTACGAACTCGCGGAGCGGTCTCAGGTCGTCCTCATCCTGGGCATGGGGCTGGCCCTCATCTTGGCCCTCCTCGGCAGCTTCGTCGCGGCCTACCAGGTCACCACGCCCCTCACCCGCATCGGCGAGACGGCGCGACGAGTGGCCGACGGGGAGTTCGCCGGCAAAATTCGCGTCGACTCCCGCGCGGCGGAGTTTCAGGACCTCGCCGAGAGCCTGAACCATGCCTCGGATGCGTTCCGGGAGAAGATTGAAGAACTGGAACGGATGACCCGGCTGCAGAGCGAGTTTATTGGGAACGTCTCCCACGAAGTCCGCAATCCCATTTTCTCCATCAGCGGCTACTTGGAGGCCCTCGGCACGCCCGGCCTCGACGACGAGCAGCGGAAGATGTACGCCGAAAAGGCCCTGACCAACCTGAATCGACTCCAGAACCTTTTCGACGACCTGATCGACATCGCCCGACTTGAATACCGGGAAGACCTCATCAACCGGTCGGTGTTCGATCTGAAGGACCTGGTGAACGAGGTGGCCGAGATGCTCCGCCCCAAGACCGAAGAGAAGGACCTCGATTTCCAGGCCGACGTACCGCGGTTTTTCGTCCGCGCCGACCGCTCCCGCATCCGGCAGGTGCTGCGGAATCTCATCGAGAACGGCATCGCCTACACGGAGAGCGGATCGGTGCGGTGCCGGGTGCAGCGGCGCCTCGACAAGATTCGCGTTGAGGTCATCGACACCGGGCAGGGCATCGATGAGGACCACCTCGACCGGATCTTCGAACGCTTCTATCGGGTGGATCCGGACCGCTCGCGCGAGAGTGGCGGGACCGGCCTTGGGCTCAGCATCGTCAAGCAAATCCTTCAGGCCCACGGCGAAGAGATTCACGTTGAGAGCACGAAGGGCCGAGGCACCCGGTTCTGGTTCGAGCTCCCCTACGAACCGGAGCCGGAACCGGAAGCCGTGGAGGCGTAACGGGGGCTTGCTCACGTCCGCCAGGTTCTCACCGGTTCACCGCGTCTCCGCGTCGAGCTGAACGGAATGCCCTCCTGCTCTCTCCTCCCCCC
This sequence comes from uncultured Salinivenus sp., assembly GCA_964601725.1. Classification (GTDB taxonomy): domain Bacteria; phylum Bacteroidota; class Rhodothermia; order Rhodothermales; family Salinibacteraceae; genus Salinibacter. The sequence goes on from CAZRPQ010000121.1 coordinate 3,821, forward strand.
TCTCCCAGTCGCCCTTTCCCCGCCTCCCCACTCTCCCACTCCCCAGTCGCCGCGTCCGTTTCTCCCATCATCTTCGCGGAAGAACCTTTTCGGGGGCCGGGAAATTTCATATACTGCCTGTGTTAGGCGTTGGACATGTTGATTTGCTGGTCGGCCCCACCCCGGAAGCGCTTTCAAACGGTGGACGGGGCCGACCGACGGTTTCCGCCCGCCGTGTGCTGTCCTCGCCGTTCCGTACGTCTTTCGGGCCTCTCGCTGGACGCCCCATCGTCCCAGGAGACGCGCTGACTCACCAGATGGCTTCGACCAATGGCTGACTCTGAAATGCAAGACACGAACGACCCTGACCTCGCCCCCCAAGAGGAGTCTCCGGATGCTCAGGCCGAGGCGCCGGAACCGGACCTGTCCGACGGAGAGCCGCCGTCCCCCCCCGACGCCGAAGAGGCCGTGGAGACGGCGGAGGAAGACATTCCGGTGGAGGACCTGATGCACGGGGACGGCCACGCCGCCATCCCCGAGATTCCCTCCATCGAGTCGGACGGGTCGATCGACATCGACGAACTGACCCCCGCCGACTTCGAGGCCGACGAGCTGCGGCAGCGTCTCCGCACGATGATGCTCTCGCGGGGACTCGACGAGAAGATGATGACGCTGCTCAAGCAGGGCAAGGGCCACTTCCACATCGGCTGTGCCGGGCACGAGGCCGCGCAGTCGGCCATCAGCCTGTACTCCCGTCCCGGGCAGGGGCCGGGCCACGACTGGTTTTGCTTCTACTACCGGGACTTGTGCATGGCGCTGTCGCTGGGCATGACCACCCGCGAGGCCCTGCTGGCCCACCTCGCCAAGGCCGACGACCCCAACTCGGGCGGGCGGCAGATGCCGGAGCACTTTGGGTTGAACCACCTGAACGTGTTTACGACGGCATCGCCCGTGGGGGCGCAGTTCAACCCCGGCCTCGGGTTTGGCTTCGCCATCCAGCAGCGGGACAACGACAACTACGTGTACATCTCCTGCGGCGAGGGGGCCACCTCGCAGGGCGATTTCCATGAGGCCCTCAACTGGGCCGCCCGCGAGCAGGCCCCGGCCCTCTTCTTCGTGCAGGACAACAAGTACGCGATCAGCGTCCCCATCGACGAGCAGACGGCCGGCGGCACGCCCTACAAGCTGGCCGCGGGCTACGAGGGGCTCAGCCGAATGCGCGTGGACGGCACCGACTTCTTCGCCAGCGCCTCCGCGGCCCGGGCAGCGATCGAGCACATCCGCGCCGGCAACGGCCCGGTGTGCCTCGTGGCCGACGTGGTGCGGCTGTTCTCCCACTCCTCCTCGGACGACCACACCAAGTACCGCACCTCCGACGAGCTAAAGGCCGACCAGCGGATCGACCCCATCACCCGTATGGAGACGGCCCTGATCGAAGAGGGCATTCTCACCGACGACGAGGCGGAGGCCATGCGGGAGGAGGTCCACGAGGAGATCGACGCGGCGGCCGAGTGGGCCAAACGGCAGGACGACCCCGCCCCCGAAACGGCCACCGACCACGTGTTCTTCGAGGGCGATCACGGCCTCGACTACGACTCGGCGGACGACGTCGACGAGGACGCTGAGCCCATGGTGATGGTTGACGCCATCAACCGGGCGCTCAAGGAGGAGATGGACCGCGACGAGTCGATCATCGTTTACGGCGAAGACGTGGCCGGCAACAAGGGCGGCGTGTTTACGGCCACGAAAGACCTCACCGCTCAGTTCGGCGAGGACCGCTGCTTCAATTCGCCCTTGGCCGAGGGATCGATCGTAGGCACCGGTGTCGGCTACGCCGCCAGTGGGTTCCGTCCGGTCGTCGAGATCCAGTTTGCCGACTACATCTGGCCCGCCATGCAGCAGATGCGCAACCAGGTGGCCCCCCTCCACTATCGGTCCGACGGGCAGTGGCGCTGCCCGATGGTCATTCGGGCGCCGTGCGGAGGCTACATCCACGGCGGCCTCTGCCACTCCCAAAACATCGAGTCGATTTTCGGCCACACCCCGGGCCTCAAGGTGGCCCTCCCCTCCAACGCCGCCGACGCGAAGGGGCTGTTGGCGACGGCCATCCGGATGGAGGATCCGGTGCTCTTCCTGGAGCACAAGGCGCTCTACCGCGCCGCCTCCGCCCGCACGCCCACCCCGCCTGAGGAGTACACCCTCCCGTTCGGCGAGGCGCGCATTGCCCGCGAGGGGTCGGACATGACGATCGTGAGCTACGGCCTGATGACGCAGAAGTCGCTCAACGTGGCGGACGAGATTGAGAATGAAGGCGTCGACGTGGAGGTGGTGGACCTCCGGACGATCATGCCCCTCGACTCGGAGACGATCCTGGAGTCGGTGCAGAAAACCAACCGCGTGCTCGTCGTCTACGAGGACCACGAGTTCATCGGCTTTGGTGCCGAGATCTGCGCGCAGATTGGGGACGACGCGTTCAGGTACCTCGACGCCCCCATCCGCCGCGTCGCCGGGGAGTTTACGCCCATCCCCTTCGCCCACTCGCTGGAGCGGAGCGTACTGCCGAGCGACGAGGGCATTCTGGAGGCTGCGCGCGACTTGGCGGCCTTTTAGAGGCGTCCGGAGGTGCTACGGCGCCTCGGAGCGCGGCGCGGATTCGGACGCCTGGACCGTGTCCGGCTGCGTCGAGTCCGGGGCCGCGGGCGACGTGGCCGGCAGCTTCTGGACGCGCGTGACGCCCACCCCTCGCTTGTAAACCATGGCCCCGCCGTTCTCCCCGGTCTCGTACATCGGGTACAGGGTCCCCAGTCCGACGACGAAGAGGACGACGTGGACCGAGCGTCGGGCGCGGACCCACGGGACGAACAGCCCGAGGATGCGGAGCAGGGCGTATCCGCTCGTCGACACCATCGTGTACCACGCCCAGAACGAGTGTGTCGACAGGGTCTGGGCGGCGCCGGGCGT
>CAZRPQ010000122.1:0-6630 GCA_964601725.1 uncultured Salinivenus sp.
TGGTACTGCAGCGACATGCCGGCAAACTGCTTGAAGCGGAGGCCCTCGATCGTGTCGTCGTTGAGGTTGACGTGGGTGACGCGCGCCACGTCCGGATCGATCGACTCCGGATCGACCGCGAAGCCGTGGTTCTGGGTCGTGACCTCCACCCGCTCGGTGTCGAGATTTTTGACCGGATGGTTGGCCCCGCGGTGCCCCACGTACATCTTGTAGACATCGAAGCCCTCCGCCAGCGCCATCAGTTGGTGCCCCAGGCAGATGCCAAAGATGGGAAGCCCCGTGTCGATGGCCTCGCCCACCGTCTCGATCGCGTCGGTCATGGGCCGGGGGTCGCCCGGGCCGTTCGAGAAAAAGAGCCCGTCCGGGTCCCATGCGAGCACACCGTCGAGGGGGGTGTCGCCCGGCACCACCTTCACCGTGCAGCCCCGCTGGCGGAAGGAGCGGAGGATGTTCTGCTTCACCCCAAAGTCGTACACGGCGATGCGCGGCCCGGCCCCTTCGCAGAACGTGTAGGGCTCCTCGACGGTCACCTTCGAGGCCAGCTCGCGGCCCGCCATGCTGGGCCACTCCTTCGCTTTCTGCACAAGTGTCTCCTCGTCGAGCTCTTCGGAGGAGATCACGGCGTTCATCACGCCTTTGTCTCGGACGTGACGGACCAGAGCGCGGGTATCGACGCCCGCAATGCCCACGAGGTCGTGCCGCTGCATGAAGTCCTCGAGCGTCTCGTCGGCCTGCGAATTGGAATGGCGTCGCGGATAATCGCGGACGATGAAGCCGGCCACCAGCGGCTCGTCGGCCTCCATGTCCTCCGAGGAGGCCCCATAGTTGCCAATGTGCGGCTGGGTCATCATCATGAGCTGGCCGTAGTAGGACGGGTCCGTCATGATTTCCTGGTAGCCCGTCATGCTCGTGTTAAAGCACAACTCTCCACCGGTCAGGCCTCGGTGTCCAAGGGCCACACCGTCGACCACCGTGCCGTCGGCGAGGGCCAATTTGGCAGAATCACGGGCCGAGTCAGGGGACGTGGGCGGAGTGTGCGTCATGAGAATTTGGGACTAGCTGAAAACAGAATAGGGCAGTGGAAGCGCTACAAAAAAACCTCCCCTGTGAAACGGGGAGGCCAACGAGAAACTAGACCGAGACGTCCAGAGCAGGTGGACGGGGACCGGGCTTGGGGGGGAGGCCAGCGTACATGGTTGTTCTACTAGGTGGCAGTTTTTTTGGACCTTGACCGCCAATGTATAAATCAGCCGAGAAGTTTCAAAGTCGTACCGATCGCCGGGCGATTTCGTTATGAGTACTTCCAAATCCGCTGGGAATCGCCTACGCGGTTTCCAATTTGCCCCCAGAAACAGACCTCCCCTTCCCTTTTAGAAGGAACCGAGTCGCCTACCGGTAGAACTTCTCGACTTTGTGCCCGGCTCTGCCTCCTCCGTTTCCGACCGCGAGTACCGACGCCGGTTTCTGGTGTCGTTGGCGGTCGTGCTTGGACTCGGCATCGCCCTCGTGCGGTGGTGGCCGGCCCCCAGCCCGTCGTCGCCCGAAGGTCCGTTCCGCGAGCGGGGCCCTGAGCGCATCCAGATCAACGAGGTCCGGCCGACGACGCAGTCTCGTGAGCGCACGCCGCCCCCACCCCCGCCGGTGCGGCCGGAGGTGGTTCCCAACGACGTGGTGATTGAGGAGGAGGTCGAATTCGACGAGGGCACGCTCACCATCAAGGACCCCGGCGACGACGAACGACTGCAAGAAGGAAACAGCGAAACAACCACGGCGGCCCGCCGCCCCGACACAAACGCTCGGCTCTTCCGGGCCGTCCAGCCCGACTATCCCTCGGACGCACGCGAGGAGAGCGTCCAGGCCCGAGTCCGCGTGGCTGTTCAGGTGTCAAAGACTGGACAAGTAACGGAGGCCACCGTGCTAAAGCGCTGGCGGCTGTCGGCGGACGGACGGGCTCGCCTGGTCGCCCACCTCAAGCACGGACTGGAGGAGGCGGCCCTGGGCGCGGCGCGCCGGTCTCGTTTCCGCCCCGCCCAGCACAACGGCGCGCCGGTCGCCAGCCAGACGACCCTTACCTTTGAGTTCGGCACCGCCGAGAACTAGCGCGGGGCGTTCTGCTGGTTTCGCTCCCCGTCCTGGTTTCGCCCCCCCTCAAGGTCGCGCCACGTGGCGTCTTCGATCTCCTCGCCCCAAAACGTGGGTTCGTCCCGCGCCGTGCCGGTCTGCTGCCGGGGCGACGGCCCCTCCCAGCCGTTTCGTCGGGAGGACGACGAGTCGCCCCCCAGCTCCTCCTGGGAGGCATCGCCCCCTCTCAGCAGCCGGACGAGGTTCCCGGTCGTCCGCAGGATGAAGTACAGAATGATGGCGAGGATGAGATACTCCATGGTGGAGATACATGAATGGCCTCGGCGAACGGCCCTCGGGGAAATCCGACCGCTCCGCCTCTACGAGGGCTGGGGCTGCACGTGGCGGGTGCGTTCGTCGGACGGGGCGACAATGTGCTGCACCAGTGCGCGAAAGTCCGCCGGGTTCTCTACGAAGTCCATCTCCGCCACGTTCACGACGAGGAGCGGGGTGCGGTCGTACTGGCGGAAGTACTGATTGTAGGCCTCGTGGAGGCCTGCGATGTAATCGGGATCCATGTCGCGCTCGTACGGTCGGTCCCGCTTCTCGATGTTTTGGAGAAGCCGTTCGGGGGAGGAGCGCAGGTAGACCACCAGATCGGGCGTGGGCACGGTCGGTTCCATGAGGCGAAAGAGCGACTCGTAGAGCTGGAGCTCATCCCCGCCGAGGGTCTGCCGGGCGAAGATGCGGTCCTTGTCGAACGTGTAGTCGCTCACCGCGAGGTCGTGGAAGAGGTCCCGCTCGGAGAGTTCTTTCTGCTGGCGAAACCGGCTCGCCAGGAACGCGAGCTGGGTCTGGAAGGCCCATCGCTCCCGATCTTCGTAGAAGCGTTCCAGGAAGGGATTCTCCTCGAATCGCTCCAGCACCGAGTCGGCCTCGAAGTGGTCGGCGAGGAGCTGAGTGAGGGTCGTGGTGCCGGCGCCGATGGCCCCTTCGATGGCCACGTAGTCGAGATCGTCCGGCGGCGTCATCGAAGAGGACATGGAACCAGAAACATCTCGGGAGAACGGAAACGGTGTGCCCGGACGGGAGAGGCCAGCCTGCAACCTTTTTTCACTCACTCGCGGGCGTCCCCGGCGGCGGGCGACTCGGCGGCGGGACGATCGAGCTCATAATCGATCCGGCGAACCGAGGCCGTGTCTGAGCACTGGTTGAGCAGCGATTGAACTGATTGATCGAACGGCGGGGGCACCACGAAGTTTGGCGCGAGGTCGGCCCAGGGCCGGAGCACGAACCGGCGCTCCGCGAGGCGGGGATGCGGAAGGGTAAGGGTGTCGGTCCGGCGCGTCAAGGCGTCCACCGCGAGCAGGTCGACGTCGAGAGGGCGGGGCGCCCACGTCCGCTCGCTCGATCGCTCCCGCCCTTCGGCCCGCTCCACCGCCTGGGCGGCGTGGAGGAGCGCCTCCGGCTCCCGATCGACCGCGGCGCGGAGGACCGCATTCAGAAACGGCGGCGGCTCCTCCTCGGGCGACAGGGTGTGCGCCTCGGTCTCGTACACCGGCGAGGCAGCACCCACGCGAAGGCCGTCGTAGCGGTGCAGTCGCTCCACGGCGGCCTGAAGGTGACGCAGGCGGTCGCCTTCATTGGATCCGAGGCCGAGATACGCCGGGGGCATGAGGCTGCGGGGCGGTTCCACCGAGAATCGTGGACGGAGTTTTAATCCCGACGCCCCGCGAAGGTCCGCGCCAGTCCCTCCGTTCCCCTCCTGCCCGACCTGCGTTTGACACACCTCCTCCCCCACCTCCATGCGCCCGACACTACCGCACGTCCTCACTTTTCTGGGTCGAACCCTCCTCAGACCTACAAATGCACCCACCGACGGTGGAAATTGCCTCCTCCCAACGCCGTCGGTTCCCTTCACCGACGCAGGCCGCACTGGCACGTTCTTTGTGAAAAGATAGACATGGCGCCTCACGTTGCAGTGCTCGATTCTTGTCGGATTCTCCAGGGCCTCATGTACACACTCGCCGTTATCAACCAGAAGGGCGGAGTCGGAAAAACCGTCACGAGCGTCAATCTCGCCGCAGCCCTGAAGCACAAAGGCCACGACCCGCTGGTCATCGATTACGACCCCCAGATGAACGCCACCGACTGGCTGATGGGACGGGAGGCCACCGAGGACGACGCGACCATCTTCGACTCGCTCGCGGCCTGGGATGGGAAGAAGTCCGACGAGTGGACGTTCTCGAACATTTTCCGTTCGTCTGAGTCCACAGGGATCGACTTCATTCCCTCCGACCGGCGGATGGCGGCGGCTAGCTTCGACTCGGTGATCGGCCGGAGTCCGGTCTTTCCGCAGCAGTTCCGGTGCCGGGTCCAGGAGTTTCGCACCTCAGAGGTCCAGCGGAATTCCAGCTCTCCGAAGAACCATGAGTACTGCCTGATCGACTGCCCCCCGTCACTCGGCCGAAGCATCGCCACCGCACTTGCGGGGGCCGACGGCATCATCGTCCCCATCCACGCGGACCGATTTAGCATGCGGGGCGTCAGCCAGCTTCAGGACACCGTCAAGCAAATCCGAAAGGTGCACAACGACAGCCTGCGGATTCTCGGGCTGCTTCCCAACGACCTCGATCTGCGGTCCGGGCTGGTCAATGACATGCAGGAGCGATTTGAAGACGTCTACTCGGACATTCTCTTCGAGACCTTCATTCCGTGGCGATCGAAGATCAACGAGGTGGCCACCCACGGGAAGAACATTATGGAGTACGAAGGGGCCTCCGACGCCGCCGACCGCTACCTCGACCTCGCCGGAGAAGTCGTAGAGCGAGCCCGAGTCGCGCCCACCACGTGATTCTCTACATCCTCCCGACCTGCCCCCCATGAGCACGTCGACGCCCACGAACAATTCCAACGGTAATGGTCCTGCGCCGACCTGGATGAAGGCGGTGGACGAAAAGATGCTCTACGACACCAGGAAATCCGATACGTCTGAGGAGGAGACCACGGCCGAGGTCCATGCCTCCGCGCCCCCGGACAACCTCCCAATCGGATCTTCCTCCCCCGACGAATCGTCGGCCCTAAGCCAGGAACTGGCTCTTTCGATGGCGGAGCCGTCGGACATCCCGGCGCCGAATCCGGACCTCCAGCCCACACCCGTGGGTCACGTGCGGGCCGACCTCGATAAGCAGTTGGAGAAAGCGGTGGCCGTCCTTGCCTCCCGCTACGACGCGGATCTTCCGAGAAGTATCGTTCTCGAGTTCGCCCTCCAGCGGATGCTCGTGGAGGTCCGCGAACAGGGAGACGAGAGTCCACTCGTCAAGTGGCTCGATTCGGTGCTTCCGCGGCATTGAGAAGTCTCGCCCGGTGAGCGCCCCGCGGCGATCCGGAATCAGTCTCGTCGCCGCCCGGCGTCGCGTCGGCGTTTGCTCGGGGGGTGCCCTGCCATTCGGGGAGCTTGGGAAGCGGTCCGACGCCCGCCACGAGCGTGCGACGGGGGGTTCGCTCTTTCCAGGTACAGGGACCGTTCCCCCTGGTGCCCCGCCGATCTTCTCTCTTGGTCATGCATATAGAGGGAGCGGATGGTCGTCCGCTGCACATCTCACTGTCTCCGCTCCCCGCCTCCCCTCGATCCGTCGTGCTCCATCTCGAACGGCCCCTCGTGTTCTTCGACCTCGAAGCCACCGGTACCGATCCGCAGGAGGCGCGCGTCATCCAGATCGGCATGCAACGATTCGTCCCGTCCAGCGACGGCGCGGCGCTCGACGACACCATCGATCTTCTCGTCGACCCCGAGCAGAACATCCCCGACGCGGTCATCGAGTTGACCGGGCTCGCCCCCGACGCCATCCGTCGGGCCCCCCCGTTCGGCGCCCGCATTGATCGGATCGCCCCGATTCTTGAGGACGCCGATCTGGCCGGCTACAACGCCCTCGCCTACGATTTGCCGCTCCTCGAGGCCGAGTTTGAACGGTGTGGACGATCCCTCCCCGGCCCCGACGGCCGCGTTGTGCTCGACCCGTACCGGCTCGAGCAGGTGCTGCGCCCGCGCACCCTCTCGGCCCTCTACGAACGGTACACCGACACGCCGCTCGACGACGCCCACGACGCCCTGCGCGACGTGGAGGCTGCCGGCATGGTGCTCCAGCAGCAACTGGCCGAGCACGACCTCGACGGCACCCCGGCGGACCTGGCCGAACACGTCCGCGGCGATTACCTCGACGACCAGCGGCGCCTGAAGCAGGACGGCGACGCGGTGATCGTCTGCTTCGGCAAGCACGACGGGAAAACCCTCCGCGAGCTTCAGACCAACCACGCCGACTACTTCGACTGGATGTACCGGACGATCGACGACCTCCGTCCCCACATCGACGATGCGCTGGAGTAGCTGCACGGTCCCCAGCACGTCGATTCGTGCCTGGGCGGTGGGGGAGCCCCCGACCGCACGTGAGCAAGGACCGTTGTCTTCAAGCCCGACCGTTCAGAAGGGATACCTCCAGACAACGTCGGTCCCTCAGACAACGTCGGTCCCTATCCTCCCCAGGGCGGCCGCACCTTATACCGAATACG
>CAZRPQ010000123.1:0-2426 GCA_964601725.1 uncultured Salinivenus sp.
TTCTTCGGGTGCTGAGCGACACCATCGCCAGTGCCCTCCACCGCAAAAAGGCCGGCCGGCGTCTTCAGGAAACCAGAGATTTTTACCGACAGGTCCTCGACCAACTCCCCATCGAGTTGGCCATCTTCGACACGGAGGGTCGGTTCAAATACGTGAACCCGGAAGGCCTCGGCGATGCCGACCGTCGGGACTGGATCCAGGGCCGGACCCACGGGGAGTACTGCCGCCGCTACGACCTGGACCCCGAGCTGGGCCGCCGCCGCGACGAGGCCGTCCGAACGGCGGCCCGGGAGCAGCGGACGACCCGCGTCGAGGAAACGATGGACACCGACGACGGCCCCCGGCACTACGTCCGCATTCACAAGCCGGTGACGGGGCCGGACGGGGAAATTCGGAGTGTTATCGGCTGCGGCCTCGACGTCACCAGCCGCGTCCAGTACGAGCAACGGCTCCAGGCCGCCAAGCGGGACGCGGAAGCGGCCCAGAAAGAGGCCGAGGAGGCCAACCGCGCCAAATCGGCGTTTCTCGCCAACATGAGTCACGAGATTCGGACGCCTCTCACCTCCATCATCGGCTTCGCCGAGGCGGTGGGGACGGAGGCCAATGCGCTTGACCTGCCCACCTCCAGCCCGCTGGAGACTCACGCCGACCTCATTGCACAGAGCGGGAAGCGACTGATGGACACCCTGGAGGGCATTCTCAACCTCTCCAAGCTCGAGTCCGGGCGAATGGAGCTCTCCCCGGAAGCAATCGACTTAACCGAGGAGGCCCGACGGACCGTCGAAGAGCTGCGTCCCGAGGCGGAAGCGGAAGAGGTTGACCTGCAGGTGCAGTCCGCGGGGTCGCCCGTCAGGGCCATGGTCGATGAAGCCGGAATACAGGTTGTCGCACGGAATCTTGTGTCCAATGCGATCAAGTATGCCGGCGACAACGGCCGGATCCGGATCCGAGCGTACCGGGAGGACGAACAGGCCCTCCTGGAGGTCGAGGACAACGGCATCGGGATGGAGCCGGAGGTTGCCGAGGAGCTGTTCGAGCCGTTTCGCCAGGCCTCGGAGGGACTCGATCGGAAATACGAGGGCTCGGGGGTCGGACTGGCCGTTACCCAGAAGACAATCGAGCAGATGGGCGGGTCCATCGAGGTCGAGACGGAGAAAGGCGAGGGCAGCTGCTTCACTGTGCGTCTCCCTGAGGCCGATCGCGGACCTCGTGGACGAGGCAGAGAGGCCTGAATCCGAGGCCCGCCCCTAATGCCGTTTTTCCTTCCTCGTGTCGGCGCGAAAATCAACCAGAGTCAGAAGACAAGGGAGGACCAATTTTCCCACAAACTTTTAGCGCTCAACGTTTTCACGCTGCCATGTCTGGCATCCCGAACTTCACCAAAAGGGGTAGATCCTGCTGACTCTGCCGACATTTTCCACTGAAATCCGCATGGCCATCGAGCGGGCGCGCGACTTCTGCTCGAACAACCAGAGCACGCCGGCGCGGATTGTCGATTCGTCCCGTGTGCGCACCCGCAGCCGCTGCGCCTCCCCCACACCTCCAGCCGACCCGGTGGCACGTCGTGAACCTCGTGGACGCCCTCCTCCCTCCGCTGGGCCTGCCGATGGCATAGCCGTGGATTGCCCCCAGCGACAAAAATCCCCATTCTGACCTCGTCATCCTGAGCATGACTCAGGACCTTTTGGGGACTTGGATGCTCAGGTCGAAAAGATCCCGCATCGGGCTCCTGACCGTGACAGGTGCGCAGGCCGCGGACAGCAATCGCTCCCCCGGTGGACAACGAGGACGGGCCGAATCGGACGGGATGTCACGGAAGGGTCCGTCATTTCGTCTCACAGAACGCTATGGCATGAATTCTGTTATGGACGTGGAGTCCAGGCTCATCCTATGTGTGCAGGCCACAGACTGACTGGTTCACTAAGATACACGCTTGTCCGCCATGCCGCAGACCAAGGACCTCTACGACGTGCTCGGCGTCGACGACGACGCGAGTCAGCAGGAAATCAAGAAGGCGTACCGAAATCTTGCGCGCGAGCATCATCCGGACCGCAATCCGGACGACCCGAACGCTGAGGAGACGTTCAAGGAGATTCAGAAGGCATACTCGATCCTCTCAGACGAGGAGAAGCGCGAGCAGTACGATGCGCAGCGTCGCTTCGGCGGCGGGGCCGGGGGCGTTGGCGGCGCCGGCGGAGGCCGTGGGGCCTGGGGCCGGTCGGCCGGGGGCGGCGGCCCCGAGGTGCGCTTCGACCAGGGCAACTTCGATGACGCCTTCGGGGGCGGAGGGGGAGGCCTCGGCGACATCTTCGAGAACTTCTTTGGGGGCGGGGCCGGTGGCAGAACCCGAGGCCGCGATCCCTTCAGTCAGCAGCGGCAGCAGCAACAGCGGCAACACCAACAGCGGCAACACCAACAGCAGCAAC
>CAZRPQ010000123.1:2526-6607 GCA_964601725.1 uncultured Salinivenus sp.
GCAACACCAACAGCAGCAACGCCGGGGCCGCCAAGGTGGACGAGACGTTGAGACGACCCTGCGCCTCTCGTTCCGGCAGGCCCTGGAGGGCGGTCGCCGGAAAGTTGAGCTTCCCAGCGGCGAGTCCATCCGGCTCAAGATTCCGACCGGCGCGAAGGACGGGACCAAGATCCGTCTGAAAGGACGGGGCCAGCGCGGACCAACCGGACAGCGGGGCGACCTCTACGTCACCTTCGAGGTGGGGGATCACCCCCGCTTCGACCGCAAAGGCGACGACATCCACCTGACGGAGACGATCGGCATGTTCGACGCCGTGTTCGGCACCGAGGTCCATGTTCCCACGCCGTACGGCCAGCACCTCAAGCTGTCCGTTTCCGCCGGTACCCAGCCGGGCAAAAAGTTGCGCCTAAAGAATCAAGGCGTGAAGACCGACGACGGACAGGGCGACCTCTACGTAGAGATCGACGTTGACATCCCAGACACCCTCAGCAACAGGCAACAGGAGATCCTCCGTGAGGCCGCCGATGAGGCGAACCTTCTGTAACGCCCTGTCGCTTCGCCTCTCCCTGCCCCCCGCAATCACTGGAACCGGTCCCAAAAACAGCCACGCTTGCACTTCTCCATGGTTGTTTCTCATATTTCAGGATCGCAATGACAGCATCGGACGAACTCGCCTTCGACGCTGCTCGACCCTGCTCGTGAGGACGCTTTCCAAACAACGATTTTTGCCCTCCTGTCTCTGACAGCACTCTGGGGAGCACGTCGCGCACTTGGACCCTGCTCGCAGCGTTCTGCGATTGGCGGTACGCCACATGCTTCTCTTTTTACCGATTGCACTGGGAGGTCTCATGCCCAACTAATCGCTAACTCGGATGGCGACGGACGAGTTGGTCTGCACTGCCTCTGTCCTGCGGTCCCCGTCCGGGCCCGCATTTCCCCACCACCCTTTGTTATCGCCCTGACTCGCATCACCCATGAGTGACAAACCGAAGAACGTTTTTCGCATCGACATCGAACCCTCTGAGGACAATCCAGACCGCCATCCGACCCACGGATGGCAGGTGCGCATCAAGCGCCAGAAAGAGCAATACACCAAGTACTTCTCCGACAAGCGGCACGGGGGCCACGACGAAGCCCTGGAGAAGGCGGTCGACTACCGCGACGAGCTGCTCGACGAACTTCCGGAGCCCATGGACCCGGTGAAGCGCTCGGCGGAGGCCCGCTCAAAGACCGGCGTCATCGGCCTTAACTTCTGCTGGAAGGACGACGGCAGTGGGACGGCCAAGCCGTACGTGCAGCTCAGCTGGCTGGAGGAGGACGGCACGCGCCGGAGCGCTGCGTACTCGGTGCGCAAGTGGAACCTGCGCCGCGCGGTGTGGAAGGCCTGCGTGCGCCTCCATGAGGCCCGCGAAGAGCACGACGGGGAGGCCGAAGAGGTGAACGACATGTTCCAGACGGCCCTTCCGAACATTAAGGAGCAGTACGAAGAGGGCCCGAACGGCAACGGCCTGCCGGAGGAGGACCAGGAGGAAGTGGCGGCGGAGGCCTAAAAGGTTAGATGTGTGGACGTGTGGTGGACGTGTGGAGGACTGGAAGAAATCACGTCTACACCTCTCCCATCCATGCGTCCAGACCTACCCGGCCGCTCGCTCCTTCTGGGCGCGGCGGCGGGCCTTGGGCTTGCGGTGCCGCTTGCGGAGGCGGTACGCCTCCGGCGTCACCTCCACGAGCTCGTCCTCGCGGATGAACTCGATCGCGTCCTCCAGCGACATCTCGCGCGGCGGCGGCACGTGCTCCAACTCGTCGCCCGCGGCGGCCCGCATGTTCGTGAGGTGCTTCTCCTTGGTCACGTTGAGGTCCAGGTCCTGGGGCTTGTTGTTTTCGCCCACGATCATGCCCTTGTAGACCGGATCCCCGGGCTCCACGAAGAAGTCGCCGCGGTCCTGGAGCTCCATGAGGCCGTAGGGCGTCGTCTCGCCCTGCCGATCCGCCACGAGGGCGCCGGACGTGCGGTGGGGAATGTCGCCCGCCCACGGCCCAAACTCCTCGAAGCGGTGCGTGAGGAGGCCGCGGCCCTTCGTATCGGTGAGAAACTTGGAGCGGTAGCCGATGAGGCCCCGGCTCGGCACCCGAAACGTGAGGCGAACCCGCCCGCTGTCCTGGTGGGCCATGTGCTCCATCTGGCCCTTCCGTTCGCCGAGGCGCTCCATCACCACGCCCATGAAGTCCTCCGGGATGTCGACCTCCGCGGTCTCGTAGGGCTCGTACGTCTCCCCCTCCACCTGCTTGGTGATGACCTGCGGCATGCCCACACAGAACTCGTACCCTTCGCGTCGCATCTGCTCGATGAGGATGGCCATCTGCAGCTCCCCGCGTCCGTAGACGCGCATCGCATTGGCGGAATCGGTCTCCTCCACCCGAATCGCCAGGTTGTTGCGGGCTTCGTCGAGCAGGCGGTCGCGGAGCTGGCGGGAGGTCACGTACTCCCCCTCCTGGCCACTGAACGGCCCGTCGTTGATCCGAAACTCCATCGACATGGTCGGCTCGTCCACGTCGAGGGGCGTGAGCGGCTCCGGGTGCTCTGCGTGGGAAATGCTCTCGCCCAGCCCGATGCCCTCCACGCCCGCGATGGCCACGATCTCGCCGGGCCCGGCTGTGTCGGTCTCCGCGCGCTGGAGGCCCTGGTACGTGAAGAGTTCTTTTACCTCCGCCGGCTCCGTGCTGCCATCGCGGTGGCAGAGCGTCACCTTTTGCCGGTTGCGAAGGGTGCCCTGCTCCACGCGCCCGATGGCCACGGGCCCGAGGTAGTCGTCGCGCTGCACACTGGTGACAAGCACCTGGAGGGTGCCGTCGGGGTCGCCGGTAGGCGGCGGAATCTCATCGACGATGGTGTCGAAGAGCGGACGCAGGGTCGTCCATTCCTCCTCCTCTAGATCCGTCGTGCAGCGGCCCTCCGTGGCCACCGTGTAGAGCACCGGAAACTCCAGTTCCTCCACGTCCGCCCCCAGGTCGATGAACAGGTCGTAGATTGCATCGAGCGATTCCGCCGGGCGGGCGTCCTTGCGGTCAATCTTGTTGAGGACGACAATGGGCGGGAGGCCCAGCTCCAGCGCCTTCTGCACCACGAAGCGCGTCTGCGGCAGCGGGCCCTCCGCCGCATCGACCAGCAGCATGATGCCGTCGACCATGCGAAGCGTGCGCTCCACCTCGCCCCCGAAGTCGGCGTGGCCCGGGGTGTCGACGATGTTGATCTTTTTGTCCTCGTAGCGGATGGCCGTGTTGTTGGCCATGATGGTGATGCCCTTCTCCCGCTCCAGGTCCATGGTGTCCATCACCCGCTCCTGCACCTCCTCGTTGTCGCGGAAGATGCCGCTTTGCCACAGCATCGAATCCACGAGCGTGGTCTTGCCGTGGTCCACGTGGGCCACGATGGCGATGTCGCGAAGATCCGTCTGTTGCATAGGAGGTCAAAGGTTGCGGGTGCAAGGGGGGAGCTTCCCCGCGTAGATAGAGGATTAAACAGATGAAGTATACCTGCGGCGGGGCTGCACGTTCGTCTGAGGGAAGGTTTTGCCCCGTTTCCGCGGACGAATTGGAGTAGACTTCGTCGGAGCGCGCCTGCCCCGTCGGCGCAGCAGACGATGCGGACGGCCTTCAGCGAGGCGTCCCGGATCCCGATTCGGGACGACAACTGCCGCGGATAACCATCTCTTCCCACGCG
The DNA here is from genome assembly GCA_964601725.1 of uncultured Salinivenus sp. Classification (GTDB taxonomy): domain Bacteria; phylum Bacteroidota; class Rhodothermia; order Rhodothermales; family Salinibacteraceae; genus Salinibacter. The sequence continues at coordinate 6,248 of CAZRPQ010000123.1, forward strand.
AGTAATATGGATTCCCGAAGCTCCGAAAAACTCAGAAATGGGCCTCGGTTCGATATGTCGAAAGACGTACAGGAAGCACGAAACGTCGTCCAGGTGGAGGACATCTGCGGGGGCGTCCCAACGTTGGAAGGAACGCGAATCCGCGTCAGCGACGTGGTCGCACAGGTCGAGTATCAGGAGAAAGCTCCAGAAGAAGTCGTGTCCTCTTTTCCCGCCCTCTCCGTCCCGGACGTGTACGCCGCCCTCACGTACTACTATGGACGGCCCACCCAAATCCGCGCGGAGATCCGCGATCGGGAAGAGCGTCTGACGCGAAAGGCAAGTGAGAGTGGATGATTGCCATCCAGGCCGACGAGCACA